>JAAYUY010000057.1 GCA_012517435.1 Sphingobacteriales bacterium
CCCTCTTCATCCAGTATTTTTTTCAATTTCTTCTTTTTGAAATATTTACATTATCAGGCTGTTACAGGATATTGTAAGAGAAAATCAGCCTGTTGAATAAATTTATTTCCGAGGTATTTAATCTTCTTCTCCGAAATATTCCACGTAATTGTTTTCTGTTTCGTAAAGTTTGACGCAATGCAATGCTACTCCTTGTTTTCTGAGTTCGGGAGCAAGCAGGTTAAAGACAGCCATGGCGATATTTTCGGAAGAAGGAATCAGCCCTTTCATAAAATCAACTTCAAGATTCAGGTTTTTATGGTCCACTTTTTCGATGACCAGCTCTTTAATAAGACGACTTAATTTTTTCAGGTCGAAAAGATAGCCGGAATCTTTGTCGGGCTTACCTTTAATTGTAACAAAGAGGGTGTAGTTGTGTCCATGCCAGTTGGGATTAGAGCAGGCTCCAAAACGATCATAGTTTTCTTCATCGCTTAATTCCGGAAGAAAGACACGGTGAGCCGCATTAAAGTTTTCTTTTCTGGTGATGTAGATCATGGAAAGATAATTTTATTCAGAAACATAGATATGAGCTAAAAAGTTCACTTCAAAAATGCGAAAAAAACCGGAAATTGAAGAAAGATTAATTTCTGAAGTTTTTCAAAAAGAAATTTGTCAGGTATTCTGATAGCGTCCAAAGGCAGACAAACCCATCATTCCTGTTTGTATGTAAAACTTTAATTGCCCTGATTTGTTCAGCAGTTTCATTTAAGCAGGAAAGTCGTTTTAAACCAAAATTTCAACATTTTCGTCAATTAGCAGGAAAAAATTATTACAGTTCAAAAAAAACCGGAAATTTGTCAGTGATTACGAGAGGCAAAATAATTAAAAACAGGCAAAAAATTGTATTCTCTTTTGTTTTTGTGCAGGATAAAGTATTATCTTACAGGTGTAAAATATGCCCTGTCAGAAACAGAATCGGGATACCTGCCGGAGAAAGATGATGAAGAAAAAAGACTTATTGAATATTGCCTCAAAAATGACCGCAAGGCTCAGAAAAAATTGTACGAAAAGTATTTTGGGAAAATGATGGCCACTGTCAGACGATATATTAGTGATCATGATGAAGCCATGGAAGTGGTCAATAACGGGTTTTTGAAAATCTATAGTAATATTCATCAGTATCAGGGGACAGGAAGTTTTATGGGATGGATGCTTCGGGTGATGGTGAATACTTCGCTTGATTATCTGAAAGCCAACAGGAACTACCTGAACAATATCAGCCTGGTGGATGAATTTACCCATGTTGAACATGTTGACCTTGCCGTTGAAGACTATGAAGATGTCGATGTGGAAAAGCTTTACCTGATGATTGACAAACTTCCGCCCGGCAGCCGTGCCGTTTTTAACCTATTTGCCATTGAAGGCTTTTCTCATCAGGAAATCAGCGAAAAACTTGGCATAAGTATTGGAACTTCAAAAGCACATCTTCACTTTGCCAGGAAAAAACTGATGGAAATGCTTTTAAAATATAAACAGCAGTCTTGAGAAAGGATGATCATCATATTGACAAATTATTCAGGGAGAAGCTAAACCAGCATTCCTTCAGCTATCATCCGTCTTACTGGCTGAAAATGAAAGCATTACTGAATAAACTGCCGGCTACCTCCACGACAGCCACCGTATCAAAAATTGCCGGTATTGCCAAATGGAAATTCATTACACTTGTTGTTACAGTTCCTGCTGTTACTGCTACTGTGGTATATTTTACGCTTGACCATTCATCAGAAAACAATATCCTTTCACAACAGGAACAGCTTTCAGAAACCCATACGACACCACCTTCTGCTCCTGAAATAACCCGGCAAAACATCATTCAGGCTGAAAGTCCATCAATGAATGCGGATGAGTCTCAGAAAATCAGTAACGAACGTGTTGTATTTAATGTTCAGGAAAGTAAAAAATATACTCAGCCAGTTGGAGGAACAGCGAAACAGGAAAATTCTGAAAAAAAGGAAGAAGATAAACCTAATGAGGAAAAATCATTCAATACGCAGCAAAACCTGAAAAATCAGGTTGATTCGGTTGAAGAAAAGCCATCTGAAGATACCCTGCAAAAGCAAATTCCTGCTCCCGACTCAATCCCTGTGATTTCAGAAATTCAGACTCCACCAGAATATAAGTTCATTTCCCTTCAGGGAGGAGCAGTGTTGATGAATAATTTCACCAATCAAAGTAACGGAACCACCCATTTTGTCTTAAATTATACTGCCGGCCTGACTGTTCATTATCCGCTGAACAGTAAATATAACCTGAATATCGGGGCG
The DNA here is from genome assembly GCA_012517435.1 of Sphingobacteriales bacterium. Classification (NCBI taxonomy): domain Bacteria; kingdom Pseudomonadati; phylum Bacteroidota; class Sphingobacteriia; order Sphingobacteriales; species Sphingobacteriales bacterium. The sequence continues at coordinate 2,307 of JAAYUY010000057.1, forward strand.
GCCTACCTTCAGTCAAGGGAAAACGCACTGGAACGATATTCTGTGAGAACCAGATATTTCACCTACAAAGAAATTGATTCCATTTACCTTTTGATACAAAAGATTGATTTTGTCAATATCAATATAGATATTCAACGAAACTTCAGTAGCAAACATTATCTGTCAGGCGGTTTGTTGCTGGCCACAAGGCTAAACAGCTTCAGCAATAAAACGCAGGTTGTTTCCAGTCCGTATTTTTATCAATCGGCTACTACCGCTGAAAAAGGTTATTTTGAAGGAATCAGGACATTTAACATTGGTTTGAGCCTTGATTACAATTATCACCTGACCAAAAACATGTATGCCGGATTTCGTATTAATCAGACATTCAATGATTTAATAGATGACAAGCTGTTTTTAAAGAAACGAAACGACCTGATCACCCAGGCAGGTTTGTATTTTAAAGTAATGCTGTATTAACAAGGATGAAAGAAGTTGTAAGAAAATATAAAAGCTTTTTGCTCATATTATCTTCCTTGCTTTTGTTTTTCTCCTGCGAAAAACAAACACTTGAGCCTTCTGAAGACGGAGTACCCCAACTTTATTTTGAGGCAAAATACAATGGTTATCAGGTCAGATTTGATGCTGGAATAAACAATATAGTCGGAAATTCGTACAAAACCTATTACTATGATGATTCTCTGATTGTTTACAATTTTTCTCTGGAACACATATCAAATTCCTCTGTCAGATACATGCATTTATCAGTTTACAATTATACATTTCCTTTTAAATCTAAGGTTAATGACATAGATAGTACCATCCTTCCCGGGAAGTATTTATATGCCTACAATACACCACGACCGAACAATCCCAAACACCTTTCAGAAGTGATACTGACTTGTTACACTTATTCCGGTTATCCTTATTCTTCCAGCTATTTCGACCAGAAATACAGTAATTTTGAGATAACAAAAGTGGTAGATACTACCGTGATTATCAACAGGGTTACCCAACAGGTTAAAAAAGCAGAAATAAAGTTTTATTGCACCCTGAAAAACAAAATATGGGGTGATACCCTCAACATCAGCGATGGGAAGATGAGTGTTTATTTTGTGAAACAATAATTTACCGACCCTTCTTTCAGCTTCCTCTGTTGCTCAATGAAACCTACGGGGTTAACAGCTTCATTGCTGAATATTGCTTTTAATCTCTTCAAAAACCTTCAGTTTCAGGTCAAAATTCTGACCAAGGTAAAGTTTTCTGACCTGTTCGTCTTCAGCAAGCTCTGTTGAAGTTCCTTTCTTCAGGATTTTGCCTTCGTAAAGCAGGTAGGCGTTATCGGTGATAGAAAGGGTTTCCTGAACATTATGGTCGGTAATTAAAATGCCGATATTTTTAAGTTTCAGGCGTGAAACGATATTTTGAATGTCTTCAACCGCGATGGGGTCGATACCGGCAAAAGGTTCATCCAGCAGAAAAAAATGAGGCTCTGTTGCCAATGAACGGGCTATCTCCGTCCTTCTTCTTTCCCCGCCCGAAAGTAAATCTCCACGTGTTTTTCTTACTTTTCCAAGTCCAAACTCATCTATCAGCTGATCAATTTTATAATTAATCTCTTTTTTTGTCAGTTTTCTGATTTCGAGAACCGCCCGGATATTGTCTTCCATACTAAGTTTTCTGAAAATAGAGGGTTCTTGCGGAAGATAGCTGATACCCAGTTGTCCCCTTTTATACATGGGCAGACGTGTAATATCCTGATTATCAAGGAAAACCTTTCCGCTATAAGGAACGACTAATCCGACTATCATATAAAATGTAGTGGTTTTTCCGGCACCATTTGGTCCTAACAATCCGACTATCTGCCCTTTGCTGATGTCGAGGCTGACATCATCAACCACCCTTCTTTTTTTATAAATTTTTACAAGATTTTCTGTGTGAAGTTTCATGTTTTCTTATTGTACAATATGTATGTCTTTAATATTCAACTGAATATAGGTGTTGCCATTCCAGATATTTTTTTCGATGTAAAAGCAAATATCAAATTCGTATTTGCTGATTTTTTTCAGCAGGTCTCCCATGCCGAAGGCAATGCAGCTGATTCTGGAACCATTGCAGCGAATGGCAAAACGCAAATGATTATTCCCGACAATTCTTGGTTCTTCGGCACACTTCATTTTTCTGAGGACAAAACGTGGTTTCATGTTTTCAGGGCCGAAGGGGGCAAATTTTTCAACGATGTCGATCAGGTTCAGGGAGATATGTTCGGGCCTGAGCTCGAGGTCGTATTCCACCATTGGGATTAGCATTTCGTCTGTTATCGATTCGCTGACAACCTGTTCAAATCTGTTTCTGAAAAGATCAAGCATATTTTTATCGAGGGAAAGGCCGGCAGCAAACTGGTGACCGCCAAATTTATCGAGGTATTCCCTGCATTTTTCAAGGGCTGAGTAGAGGTCAAAACCAGGGATACTCCGTGCGGAGCCCGTAAGCTGTCCGTCTGTTTCGGTCAGCAGGATGGTAGGCCGGTAGTAATAATCGATCAGGCGGGAGGCTACGATGCCGATTACTCCTTTATGCCAGCCGGGGTGGAAAAGAACGGTTGTTTTTGCATTTTTTAAGCTTTCATCATTATCTATCATCATCTTGGCTTCTTCAAGTGTATGAAGGTCAATGTCCTGCCTTTCCGTATTGTTGGTATTGATTTCCTGAAAAAACTTACCTGCTTCGGCAAGGGTTTTTGAAATAAGAAATTCAACGGTAATGCTGGCATGTGAAATTCTGCCGGAAGCATTCAGCCGGGGCCCTATCAGAAACACAAGGTCGTTGACATCCATTTTATGACCGGGTTTCAGGATGTTGAGCATGGCCTGAAACGGAATAGAAGGAAGGGTATTTAGTTTTTCAAGTCCGAGAAAACAAAGTGCTCTGTTTTCACCTGTCATGGGCACAATATCGGAAGCTATGCTGACAGCCACATAATCGAGCAGGCTGAAAATATCGAAGTTGGTGTTGTACTGGTTTTCATAGGCCTGTATAAGTTTGAAACCTACCCCGCAACCTGATAGCTCTTTGTAGGGATAAGGGCAGTCGGCCTGTTTGGGATTGAGTACTGCATAAGCGTTGGGAATATTATTTCCCGGATTGTGGTGGTCGCATATTATCATGTCGATGCCAAGACTTCTGGAGTATTCTGCATTTTCAATTTCCTTGATTCCGCAATCGAGGGCAATGATCAGGCTGATACCGTTTTTTTCGGCAAAGTCAACACCATCTTTTGAAATACCATAACCTTCGCTGAACCGGTCAGGCACATAATAACGCACATGGGGATAAAAAGAAGACAGATATTTATACATGATGCTGACCGCAGTCGTTCCATCCACATCATAATCACCATAAATGAGTATTTTTTCGTGGGAAGAAATGGCTTGATGCAGGCGGCTTACAGCTTTTTCCATGTTTTTCATCAAGAAGGGGTCGTGAAGGGTGAGGAGGCTGGGATTGAAATAATGTTTGGCTTCTTCAACGGTGGTAATTCCTCTTTGCAACAGTAGAACTGCTTCAATAATGCCAGAATTAAGCTGGTTTTTTAAACGCTCTGCCTCCTGCCTGGATGGCAATGGCTTTCCTATCCATCGTTTTTTTAAAACCATATCTATTCGTCTTTTTCCAGTAGTTTGTTAACCAGTTCAGGAACTCCTTCAACGGCTGTTTTGGCGATAAATGTCATGTTTGCTGCCTGCCTGACGACCGGAATATTTTTATCAACCAGATAAATCCTGCTGTTTTCCGGAGCATAGTAAAGAAGACTGGCAGCAGGATATACCTGAAGGGAGGTGCCGATAATGATAAATATTTCAGCTTTTGAAACAATTTCGATGGCTCTGTCCATCATAGGAACACTTTCTCCAAACCAGACGACATGAGGCCTGAGCTGACTGCCTTTCTCACATTTGTCGCCAAGTTTAATATTTTTTTCTCCCAACTCATAAATCAGCTGATCGTCAATGCTGCTCCGGGCTTTCATGATTTCGCCATGCAGGTGGAGAATATGTTTTGAGCCTGCTCTTTCGTGTAAGTCATCAACATTTTGTGTGATAATATCTACATCATACATCCTCTCAAGCTGCGTAAGGGCAAGATGAGCGGCATTTGGTTGGGCTTTTCTGACCAGATCGCACCTGATATTGTAAAACTCAAGCACTAATTCAGGGTTTTCCCTCCAACCCTCAATACTCGCAAGTTTTTGAAAATCATATTTTTCCCATAATCCACCTTTGTCCCTGAAAGTCTGAAGACCACTTTCGGCACTGATTCCGGCTCCTGTCAAAACCGCCAGTTTTTTCATTTTTCCAGTTCGGGTTTAAACATTGATTCTGACGACTTCCTCATCTTCAATACCCGGCATTGATTTAAACCTGAGGAAGAGGCGTGCTACAGCCAAAACGTCTTTTTCGCAGTAATTAACGATTCTTTCAAGATCATTATCCAGATAATAAACCCGCCAGACATCTTTCCCTTCTATATCGTCTTTAGGGGTTGGAATGCCAAGTACATAACACAGGAGTGCCAATGAAGTATAGGATTTATAATCGCCAAACCGCCACATTTGAAGGGTGTCGAGGAAATATTCAATTTCCCATGGTTTTTTCCCGTAAGTTTCCAGTGCTTCCGGTACAGGGATATGATTGATGATAATTCTGCGGGTGAGATAGGGAAAATCAAATTCTTTTCCGTTGTGGGCACACAAAAAGCTGAATCGTGAGTTAAAGCTCGAATCCAGCAGTTTGCAAAAGTTTTCAAGGATAATTTTTTCATCGTGTCCAAAAAAGGATTTTACCCTGAACTGACGGCTGCCTTTGTCATTCGAGAGATAACCCACCGAAATGCAGATGATTTTTCCAAATTCAGCATAAATGCCGGCTTTTTCATATAACTCTTCAGGAGTAATATCATCCTTTTCTTTTTCTTTAAGTTGTTCGGCTTTTTTTTCCCAAAGCTTTTTGTATTCTTCAGGAGCCTGTTCGATGTCAGGAAAAGCCGGAACCGTTTCTATATCCAGAAACAAAACCTTGTCAAGTGATACTTTTTCCAGCATTTTTAAGATTATTTAAATTTAGGAAACTTTTTAAAGTCAGGTTCTCGTTTTTCAAGGAAAGAAGTAAAGCCTTCCTTTGCTTCATCGGTCAGGTAATAGAAGAGGGTGGCATTACCTGCAAGTTCCTGAATACCGGCTTGTCCGTCCAACTCAGCGTTGAAAGCCGACTTGAGTGCGCGTATGGCAAGTGGGCTTTTTTTCTGTATTTTTCTGCACCATTCTACGGTTGTTTCTTCGAGGTTAACCAGAGGAACCACTTTGTTGACCAGTCCCATGTCGAGGGCCTCGTGGGCACTGTATTGTTCGCACAGGTACCATATTTCCCTTGCTTTTTTTTGTCCGACAATACGGGCGAGGTAAGAAGCTCCGAATCCACCATCGAAGCTCCCGACTTTAGGCCCTGTTTGCCCGAAACGGGCATTCTCGGCTGCTATGGTCAGGTCGCAGATGACATGCAGCACATGACCTCCGCCTATGGCATAACCTGCCACCATGGCGATAACTGCTTTGGGAATGCTTCTTATAATCTTCTGAAGTTCAAGTACATTCAGATGGGGTATTCCTTCCTTGTCAAGGTATCCCCCATGGCCACGAACCGACTGATCGCCTCCGCTACAAAATGCTTTGTCGCCTACTCCTGTCAGGATGATGACTTCTATCTCAGGCTTATCCCGGCAAATATGAAACGCTTCTATCATTTCCTGAACTGTTTTGGGGGTAAATGCATTGTGCTTGTGGGGACGGTTAATGCTGATTTTAGCTATTCCTTCAAAAAATTCAAATAGTATTTCCTCATAGGTTTTTATGGGTTCCCAAACAATATTTGTACTCATTTTTAAAATTTTGAATGAGGCAAAGATAAGAATTTCACGCTGAGTAAAACCCGATTAACTTTGAATTTTTAAAAATAATGATGCTATCTGCTCAAAACTTCAATTATTACTTGCCTGACGAAAAAATTGCACGCTACCCTTTAGCGGTTCGTCATTTATCAAAATTACTTGTCTTTAATGAAGAAATTATTCATCACGCTACTTTTATTGACATCGACAAGTTTTTACCCAAAGACAGCCTGCTGATATTCAACAACACACGGGTCATTCAGGCCAGGCTTAAATTTCACAAGAAAACAGGTGCAGTCATCGAGGTTTTTTGCCTTGAACCTGCTGCCACTCATGAGGAATTGATTGATTTTTTAAATGCCAGCGGATCAGTAAGATGGAAGTGCCTTGTCGGAAATCTGAAAAGATGGAAAAATGAGGAGGTATTGCAAAAAACGATGGAGGTTGATGGAAAGAATATCAGCCTGACTGCAAGAAACCTTGGTGTGATGGATGATGTGTTTCTGATTGAATTTGAATGGGATAACGATTTCAGTTTTTTTGAAGTTCTTGAACATTTCGGGGAAACGCCTTTACCACCTTACCTGAAACGTCAGGCAGATGAAAAGGATAAAGAAACGTATCAGACGGTGTATGCCCTTCATCATGGTGCAGTAGCTGCCCCGACTGCCGGACTTCATTTCACGGAAGAAGTTTTTAAAAAGCTTGAAGAAAAAAGAATTGACAAGGCTTTTCTGACCCTTCATGTCAGTGCAGGTACTTTTCAGCCTCTGAAAGTCCTCAATCCCGCTGAACATCCCATGCATACCGAACAGATTTCTTTTTCCCGTGATTTTATTGAAAAACTGCTGAATTTTGAAGGGAAGATGATCAGTGTCGGAACAACAAGCTTAAGAGCATTGGAAAGCCTTTACTGGTATGGAGTCTTGCTGTATAACCATTCTGAGGCAGCTTTTTTCATCCCGAAATTATTCCCTTACAGCTTTGAAAAAAATCCACTTAGCCTCAGGCAGTCTTTATCGGTTATTCATGAATACATGAAACGAAAAGATATTGAAAATCTGAATGGTAGTACTGAAATTATGATTTACCCCGGTTATCGTTTCAATTTTGGGGATGGAATAATCACCAATTTTCACCAACCTAAAAGCACTCTCTTATTGCTGATTGCCGCTTTTATTGGCGATAGCTGGGAAAAAATTTACCATACCGCTCTTGAAGAAAATTACAGGTTTCTAAGTTATGGTGATTCAATGTTACTGTTAAGATAATTCCTTTAATAAATTTGTGTAAAAATTAATCAGATGATACAGAGATTTCAAAGCTTGTTTTTACTGCTGTCAGCCGTTTTTGCAATTGTTTTGTTTTTTGTGAAAGTCAGTTTTCCGGCAGCCGTCAATGAAAAGGATGTAAGTAATTTAATAACAGTTTGTTATGTTTCAGAATACCAGCAAGATGATGATGGTTTTAAAACTAAACCCTTATTCTTTTCCGGGATACTAAATACATTGGTAGCTGTCATTTCGCTGCTTACAATATTTCTTTACAAGAACAGAATCCGTCAGAGTTTGTTTTGCCGTCTGAATATTTTGTTAGGAGCAGGACTAATCGTAGCGATTATTTTTGTTTTTGAAAATTACGGAGGGGTAAAACAATTGATAGGCAATGAATCGAAACATTATTTAATCCTGATTTTGCCTGCTTTGTCGGTACTGTTTTCTTATCTTGCCAATTTATTTATCCTGAAAGATGAGCGGCTGGTGAGGTCGGCAGACCGTATCAGATAACCTCAGCCCAGCTCTTCATAAGCTATAAATTCAAGTTTGTCTTTGTTTTTATTGACAAAGTCGAAAAGCATCTGGATGGTTTGCGATTTAGGCCTTTCGAGCGGGTAAAGCAAGGCTCTGTCCCAAATAATATTTGCCGTTACCCCAAGTGCTCGTCCTAATCCAAACAGTACTGTGTAAAATTCATATTCTTTTACGCCATAATGCCATTGCAGCACACCGGATTGAGCATCCACATTTGGCCATGGGTTTTTGGCTTTCCCCTGTTCAATCAGAATGGGTGGAACCACTTCATATAGCAGTTTTACATAATCGAACAGCAGGTCATCTTTGATGTTTTTATTGCAAAAGTTCTGAATGGCAGTATAACGCGGGTCGGTTTTACGCAAAACAGCATGGCCGAAACCGGGAATGACCTGTCCCGATTTGAGTGTATGCCAGACGTCTTCGGCCAGTTTTTCTTTTGACGGGACGTTCCCTCCATATTTTTTCATTTCATTTTGAATCCATCTCAGTACTTCCTGATTGGCCAATCCGTGAAGCGGCCCGGCAAGGCCGTTTAACATTCCGCTGATGGCGTAATAAATATCTGAAAGAGCACTGGCAATCAGGTGTCCGGTGTGTGCACTCACATTACCGCCTTCGTGATCGCTGTGAAGAATAAAATAAAGCCTTGAAACGTCATCGTAAGGCTTATCAATACCCATCATCTGAGCAAAGTTGGCAGCCATGTCGAGGTGGGGATCGGGGGGAATGAATTCATTGTTTTTGTATTTCATCCGGTAGATATAGGCTGCAATTTCAGGTAGTTTGGCCAGCAGACTCAGGGAATCTTCGTATGTGGGTTCCCAGTAGTCTTCTTTTTTTAATCCTTCCCGGTATTTTTTTGTAAATTTTGATTCCCGCTGAAGGGCAATGATGGCATTCGAAAACATGGTCATCGGGTGTGTATCGCGTGGAAGGGCACGCAGAACATCAAAAACATACCAGGGAACATGTTTCCTTTTATTAAATTCATCCGCCATTTGTTCGATTTCGTTTTCACCCGGAATATCTCCGGTGAGCAACAGGTAATAAAAGCCTTCGACAATGGGCATTTCTCCGTTTCCGGCTTTCGGAAGTTTTTCGAATACTTCAGGAATGGTGTAGCCTCTGAAACGTATCCCTTCGTTTGGATCGAGATATGAAATGTCGGAAACCAGACTTTTAATTCCTCTCATGCCTCCAAGCACCTGGCTGATCGTGATTCTGTCAATAACCGCGTCTCCGTAGTTCTTCAGTAACTCATTGACTTGCTTGCGTTTGGCTTCAATTTTTTCAAATAACTTTTCTTTAATGGTAATCATCTAATCAGGCATTATATTCAGTAATTGAAATATTTATGAAGGTGCTAAGATACATAAAAAAGCATATCAAAACTATGTTATTGAACAGAAGAAAATTTTTTGAGAGAGGGACAGAAAAATCAGTTAGACGGAAGAGAAGGGAAAATACTTTGACGGGCTTTCATTTCTCTGTCAAGCATAAAGATTCCCTGTTTATTGTCGCCTACCATTCTGACTTCGTGTAAAATCTGTTCAGCTGCAGCCAATTCTTCAACCTGCTCATCAATAAACCATTTCAGGAAACTTGCAGTAGCATGATCTTTTTCTTCACCAGCCAGAGAAGCCAGATCGTTAATACATTCAGTGATGTGAACTTCGTGTTGAAGAATTTCCTCAAAAACATTTTCAATAGACGACCATTTTGTTTTGGGTTTTTTGATTTCATCAAAAACCACTCTGCCACCTGCTGCAATCATGTAGTCGTAAAACTTTCTGGCATGCAGGTATTCTTCTTCTGCCTGTATTTTTGTCCAGTTGGCAAATCCTGTCAGATTTTTTGATTCAAAATAAGCAGCCATTGCCCAGTACAGATATGAAGAATAAAGTTCTTCATTGATTTGCCTGTTAAGGGCTTTTTCCATTTTTTCCTTTATCATAAGTTCATTTTTTTAGGGTTTAAAAAAATCATTTATTTAATTGGTTTTTACTCTCAGATGAAGGCCACATTCACGGGTTTCCGGATTTTCCCACCACCATCTTCCGTTTCGTGCAGGTTCTCCTTTTTCAACGGCCCGGGTACAGGGGGCACAGCCAATACTCAGATAACCCTTGTCGTGGAGGATGTTATACGGAATTCTGTTTCCCCTGATAAAGTTCCAGACTTCATCTTCCGACCAGTCAATCAAAGGATTATACTTCAAAATATTGTATTCGTTGTCCCACTCAAACATAGCCATGTCTTTGCGGGTAACTGATTGCTCTTTTCTGATACCTGTTACCCATACCTGTACCCCTTCGAGGGCTCTTTTCAAAGGATTGATTTTTCTGATTGTGCAACACAATTTTCTTTTTTCTATACTGTCATAGAACAAATTCAGGCCTTTTTTGTTCACCATTTTTTCCACCTCGGCATGGTCGGGGAAAAATACTTCAATGTCAATATTGTATTTGGATTTTGTTCTTTCTATCAAATCATAGGTTTCATAAAAAAGGCGACCGGTATCGAGGGTAAAGATGCGAATGTTCAGCCCTGATCGGGCAATTAAATGAGTAATTATTTGATCTTCAGCACCTAAACTCGATGAAAAGGCAACTTTTCCGGGATATTTTTCATGGAGGAATCTCAGAGTAGTCTCCGGATCTGCCTGTTTAAATTGCCCGTTAAGTATGTCGATTATGGTTTTATCTGTCATAAGCTGTTTAATTATCCAACTGTTGACCCATTTTCCGTTTCATTGGATGGCCCGAGAAATACAAGTTTTCCGTTTGATTCCTGAATCATCAGAATCATGCCTTTCGATTCAATACCTTTAATTTTTCTGGGCTTAAGATTAGCAAGGTAAGCCACCTGTCTGCCTTTAACCTCCTCAGGAGTGTATTGGTGTGCAATACCAGAAATAATAGTCCTTTGTTCGAAACCAAGGTCAATGGTAAGTTTCATCAGTTTGTCTGTTCCTTCAACCTTTTCAGCTTCCAGAACCCTGACAATGCGGATATCATTTTTCTGAAAATCCTCAAAACTGATTTCTTCCTTCAAAGGTGCCGGGGCTATGGCCGTATGCTTGGCTGATTTTGAATTTTTCAGCTTTTCTATTTGATATTCAATGATTTTATCATCAATTTTTTCAAAAAGAAAAGAAGGAGGTTCAATTTTCTGTCCCGCTTTGACAATATCGGTACGCCCTATATCAAACCAGTTCAGATTTCGTCTGATGTGCAGCAGGGCTTCAATTTTCTCAGCCGTAAAAGGCAGGAAAGGATGCATGAGCTGAGAAAGATTGGCACAAATCTGAAGGCAGTTATTCAGAACATTGGCAACCGCCTGCCTGTCAGTTTTAATCAGGTGCCAGGGCTCAGTATCGGTCAGGTATTTATTTCCGGCCCGTGCGAGGTTCATCATTTCGCTTTGTGCCTCGCGGAAACGATAGTTTTCAATGGCCTGGGAAACTTTTTCCCGGTATGCCGGAATATTAATCTGCTCAAGTGCTGTCGTGTCAGTACTTTCCGGGATCACACCATCGAAGTATTTATGTGTCAGGGAGATTACCCTGTTGACAAAATTTCCCAGAATAGCAACCAGTTCATTGTTGTTTTTTGCCTGAAAATCTTTCCATGTAAAATCATTGTCTTTAGTTTCCGGAGCATTGGCAGTCAAAACATAACGGAGGACGTCCTGTTTGCCGGGAAACTCTTCAAGGTATTCATGCAGCCAGACTGCCCAGTTTTTGGAAGTCGAAATCTTATCTCCTTCGAGGTTCATAAATTCATTGGCAGGGACGTTGTCGGGGACGATATACGAGCCTTCGGCTTTCAGCATGACCGGAAAGATGATGCAATGAAACACAATATTATCTTTCCCGATGAAATGGACAAGTTCGGTATCCGGATCTTTCCACCATTTTTCCCAGTCACCGGTAAACTCGCGGGTAGCTGAAATATAACCTATCGGAGCATCGAACCAGACGTACAGCACTTTGCCTTCGGCATGGCTGAGGGGAACAGGAACGCCCCAGTCGAGATCGCGTGTAACGGCACGTGGTTTTAGACCCTCATTGATCCACGAGGCACATTGACCGTAAACATTGGTCTTCCAGATGTCTTTTTTCCCTTCGAGTATCCACTCTTTCAGCCAGTCTTCGTACTGATTGAGTGGCAGATACCAGTGTTTTGTCTTTTTCAGCACCGGTTTTGATCCGCTTAATACACTTTTCGGGTTGATAAGCTCGGTCGGACTGAGTGATGTGCCGCATTTTTCACACTGATCGCCATAAGCTTCCTGATATCCGCATTTCGGGCAGGTACCTGTAATGTAGCGGTCGGCCAGATACATTCCGGCTTCTTCATCATAAAGTTGTTCGATGGTATCTTCAGTAAAAACGTTTTTTTCATGAAGTTTTCTGAAAAAAGCCTGTGC
>JAAYUY010000058.1 GCA_012517435.1 Sphingobacteriales bacterium
ATAACGATTGGATATACGCAATATAGCGTATATTTTTACTTTACTTGAATACGCCTCCTCCATAAAAATTATGTTCACTTACATTTGATGGCAAAATTAATATTTTTTTTCAGATACAAAAGCAACAAAGTTTTATACAATAAAAAAAATGTTTTGTTATCCAAGGCGGAATTCTTCCATCTTTCAGGCATGGACAGGAACAGGTACTCAATTAACCACTTCACTTATGCCAAACGCCTGTTACCACCGGTGCTTCCTTGTCTGCCGGGGATAGTCTGTCTATTTCTTGCAGTCATCTTCATTGTCTTTTGTCGTGAGTCGGGCATTTTTTAAAATTTCTTTTCTTTTGGTTTGGCTTTGCAATCTCTTTTAACAGTATTGGTTTAAGCGTTGGCTTCCTTCGACAAGTTCCGGACAAGTGTGCAGTTTTTACATGTGCTTGCAAATGCGTGGGCTATTTCCCGTTTATTGTTCCCATTATTTCTTCAAAACTTTCTATGCCTGCTCTCAGGTTTTCGATGATGTCGCTGGCTAATACATCCGGGTCGGGTAAATTGTCAAGGTCTGTAAGGCTTTTGTCTTTTATCCAGGTAATGTCGAGGCTGGTTTTGTCCCGTTCAATAATTTCATTATAGGTGAATTTGCGCCAACGGCCTTCGGGATTGGTTTCGGGATGGTAGGTTTCTTTGCGCTGGTGTATGTTGGATGGATTATAGCATTTAATGAAATCCTGCAAATCTTCGTAACGCAAAGGATTCTTCTTGAGCGAAAATTTGATATTGGTTCTGAAATCGTAAAACCAAATTTCTTTAGTCCAGGGTTCTTTGGCTGCAGGCTTATTGTCGAAAAACAACACGTTGGCTTTTACGCCTTGCTTGTAAAAAATTCCTGTCGGTAAGCGGAGTATGGTATGCAGGTTGGTGGTTTCCAGCAATTTCTTTCGGATGGTTTCACCTGCACCGCCTTCAAACAATACGTTGTCGGGCAAAACTACAGCGGCTCGTCCGTTCGATTTGAGCATGGTGCGGATGTGCTGCAAAAAGTTCAATTGTTTGTTGCTGGTGGTTACCCAAAAGTCCTGACGGTTGTAGGTGAGATCTTCGCTGTCCTGTTCTCCTTCTTCGTTGGTGAAGGTCATGCTGCTTTTTTTGCCGAAAGGCGGATTGGTCAGTACATAATCTACCCGCAAACCTGTGTCGGAAATGAGGGCATCGGCCGGAGAGATAAAATTGTCGCTGTCAAAATCGCCTATGTTGTGCAGGAATAGGTTCATCAGCGCCAGCCTTCGGGTATTCTGAACAATTTCGTTTCCGAAAAAAGTGTTGAGCTTGAGAAATTCCTTTTCTTCGCGGGTGAGTGAGTAGTTGGCCGGGTTGGCAATAAAATCATAAGCGGCCAGAAAGAAACCGCCCGTTCCGCAAGCAGGGTCGGCTATGGTTTTCATGGGTTCTGGTCTAACACATTCCACCATGGCACGGATTAAGGCTCTGGGGGTGAAATACTGACCGGCACCGCTTTTGGTGTCTTCTGCGTTTTTCTCCAGCAAGCCTTCGTAAATCTTGCCTTTTACATCGGCTCCCATGGTACTCCATTGCTCTTTGTCAATCATATCAATGAGTTTGGAGAGTTTGGCAGGGTCTTGTATTTTATTTTGGCTCTTGATAAAGATTTGCCCCAGAATACCTTTTGATTGTGATAATTCTCTCAACAAATTGGTATAATGATTTTCTAACTCCGCGCCACGTTTAGCCGTAAGGCTTTCCCAGTTGTATTCTTTTGGAATGGGTAGTTTACGGTTGTAAGGCGGTCTGCTGAACTCGTCTGCCATTTTCAGGAACAGCAGGTAGGTGATTTGTTCGAGGTAATCGCCATAGCCTACACCATCGTCACGCAATACGGTGGCAAAACTCCATACTTTGCTGATGATGCTGGAAGTGTTGTTTTCTGTCATAGTTTTCAATTTTCAATTTTCAATTTTCAATTTTCAATCTTCAATTTTCAATTACGAATCTTCAATCTTCAATTACGAGTTTTCAATTTTCAATTGTCAATTTTCAATTACGAATTGTCAATTTTCAATTGCGGTTTTTGATGGTGGTTTGTATTTTTCCGATTATTTTACATATTTCTTCAATGTCATTTAAAAGGGTGTCAGCAACTGGTTCGGTCAGATATCCGGTAGCTTTCAGCAACTTTAACCAGTATTTACTCTCCCTTGCTTCCTTATATGCAATGCTGATTTTTGAAAGAAAATCTCTTTCCGATTGTCCTCCGATAGATTCTTCAATATTAGCACCGATAGAAGTTCCGGACCGTAGTAGCTGCTTTGCCAGTATAAATTCTTTTTTTTCTATGGTTAAATGTTTATACACATTCACCATTTTGATGGCAAACTCAAACGATTTTTGCTGAATGACATTATTTTGTTTCATTTCTTTTCCCTTTCATTTATTCATAACAGATTATTCATTATTGCTGATTCGTAATTGACGATTCGTAATTGATAATTCGTAATTGATAATTCGTAATTGATAATTCGTAATTGATAATTCGTAATTGATGATTCGTAATTGATAATTCGTAATTGATGATTCGTAATTGACGATTCGTAATTGATGATTCGTAATTGACGATTCGTAATTGATGATTCGTAATTGATAATTCGTAATTGATGATTCGTAATTGATAATTCGTAATTGATGAGTTCTTCCACCTGCATTTGCTTCTCAGCAAGCAGCTTTTCGTTGATGGCGTAGCCCTGCACCAGATAATCTTTTAAACGCTGTGTAGCCCACTGGCGAAACTGGGTGCCACGAATAGACTTTACACGGTAGCCAACAGATATGATTACATCAAGATTGTAGTATTCAATGTTACGGGATACTTTTCTTTTTCCTTCGGTTTGAACTGTCAAGTATTTCTTGACAGTTGAATTTTTATCGAGTTCGCCTTCTTTAAAACAATTGTTGATATGCAAGCTGATGTTTTGTTTTGTTTGCCCGAAAAGCAATGCCATTTGTTGTTGCGAAAGCCAGACAGTATCGGTATCGAACCTGACTTCTACTACTGTTTGATTATCGGAAGTTTGGTATATTTCAATCCTGCTATCCATTGTCTGAACTGTGATTTATATGATTTTTATGATTGACTTGATTTTTTAGATGCCTTTTCAGATTTATTTTTTCCCCTTTCTGCTTTTTTTATGCTGAGCTTTGCCGAAGCAATTCGTTCCAGTAAAACCGAAGCCGGCTCCCAGTTGGGTTCGTTGCGGCACTCCTCTAATTCAGCTTCGCTCAATAATTTGCCTTCGAAGGCTTTTTTCAAAATGCTCTGGCGCAGGGCTTCGGCTTGTTGCAGGGCAGTGGCAATGCTTTCTTCCAGCTTATCGGCTACCGACAGGCGCTTTTCGATTTCGGAGACGATGAGTTGTTGTTCGGATTTGTTTTTTGGATAAGAAATTTCAATAGGATATAATTTTCCTTGAGAAATAACTGGTTGTGCGGTGGAACTTGCGTATTTATTTAAATTGCAAACTTTCAGTAAATGATGTAGAAACTTCAAATCAATACTTTCTTCATCAAAAGACACTACAAAAGCATTATCAGTAATCCAACTTTTAGGTTTTGTAATATGGATATTTCCGCAATGAACACCCACTCTGCCAATTATCACTTTTTCTTCTTCGAATAGATATTCCTTATGCTTTCCGGTAATCCCATTACCACCGTAAACAAGATATTCGCCTTCATCACTACGATTAGCTTTAGTTAAACCTGTACCGCTACTGATAGAAATAATATCACCAAGTGTTGTGGAAATCCACCCCTCCGGCAATTCGCCTTCTTTTACATTCGGGTGGGTGAAACGCCCCTCAAACGCCCATTTCAATACCGCCTGCCGATATACTTTGAGCTGCTGCTGTGCGGTTTTCAGGCTTTCAATGCCTTTATCCAAACTGCTGAACAACTCCTCTATTTTGGCTACAATGCGGTGCTGCTCGGGAAGGGGGGGGATTGGGAATTCCGCTTTTCCTAAAAATTGATAATGTCTTGCATAACCTTTATCAGGAAGATTTATACAATGTAAAAAATAAAAAAATAGTTTAGGATTTAAAAATTCAAAAGGCTTTAAAACCTTTACTCCATCAGCACCCGCAATGAATTTAAAATTGACGAATTTCATAACCTTTGTATGGTCTCCAAAAATTATGAATGGTGGGTCGCCTTCAACTACTAACTCATCTTTATCAAAGTAACCACCAATTAATTCTTGCCCTTGGTCAATAACAGGATATTTCCCTTTTTGCTGATAATCCTTCTGTTTGATTTTAATCCCATTCAAGGAAATACTATCACAAGTCTCAGAAAAATTTATGAGTGCCCAACCAGTGGGTAATTCTGCTTTATATAAAATATTTTCACTCATTACGCTGCTAGTACTTGGTTTTGTTTATAAATAATTGTTTCCATATCATCGGCAAAGGTTTTTTGTTCTCCACCCTTTCGGTAATATATTATTTTCGTTCATATTGCTGCTCAATTGTCTGAACCATGATTATGCCTGATGGCCATGATTGCTTGATTTATTAATAAGATTATTGTTATGAACACGTTTGAATTGCAAGCTTTTTGAACCGAAATTCAGCAACAGACCTATTTCCATGTTGTAGGCTTCTACATAGTTCATGGCCTGTGCCAGGTGAACATCTTCAAGATTAATGATGGCTTTGATTTCTACCATTATTTTTTCCTCCACAAAAAAGTCAACCCTGCGGGTGCCAATATCATAACCTTTGTATTGCAATGGCATCTCCTTTTCTCGTTCGTGTGCTATGCCCTGTAAGTTCATTTCAATGGAAAGTGCTCTTTGATACACCACTTCCTGAAATCCATTTCCGAGATGTTTATGCACCTCCATGGCAGCACCAATAATTTTTCGTGTCAATTCTTCATATTTCATAATCAAGTAATCAATTAATCCTTATAATCATGGTTCAAGACATTATGCTGCCAGTGCTTCGTTGAGTTCGTAAATAATGTTTTCCATTTCATCGCCAAAGAGTTGCCACATTTTGCCCCTTCCACCTTTGGCATCAAAGGGTGTGTAATCAAGGTCGTCCATATCAACATGAACCGAAGTGGCAATTTGCTCTTTCAGCATATACAGCCATTCCATCTGTTCTTTGGTAAACTTGATGCCGGCACCTTGTTGTTTTTTCCACACCCAGTCGGCAAAGTTTTTATCTACGGTTTTGTCGTAAGGGGTTAAAACATTATCAATTCCCATCACTCTTCTGATTAAAGAAACCAATGCAACCAGTTCGTTTTTAGGACTGCCAATGGGTGCTGAGCCCTGAGCCTGTCGAAGAGTCGAAGCATCCA
Organism: Sphingobacteriales bacterium; assembly: GCA_012517435.1. Classification (NCBI taxonomy): domain Bacteria; kingdom Pseudomonadati; phylum Bacteroidota; class Sphingobacteriia; order Sphingobacteriales; species Sphingobacteriales bacterium. Next base: position 5,382 of record JAAYUY010000058.1, read on the forward strand.
GTTGCTCATAAGCCCGCCACACACTCATAGGAGCAAGAGAGGGTTTGTCCATTTTGATTTTTTCCGACAAATCTTTAATCATGGCATAGGTAAGTTCACGCCTGCGGTAGGGTTGGCTGTAAAAAATCTGCAAAGCTACCATTTCATCTTTGTGGCTCTCTATCCATGCTTTAAAGTCAGCTACTAATGCTGAGCTTGTCGAAGTATTGTCTTTGTCCCAGCCTGCGTTTATCAGTTCATCGGGGTTAAGGAGGTCAATTTTTTGTTCGTGGGCTTTGCGAACATTTTCAATAAATTCGTTCAGCTCTCCGGTAAATACTTTGGCGGCTTCATGGCGTAGTTGCTCTAATCGTTGATTGATTTCTGCTTCAATTAGGGCAGGTGCTTCGCCAGGTTTTTCCTCTCTTACTTTTTGCTCAATGGCTTCAACGGTATCGGGGTTGTAGGCATTCAGCAGGTCTTTTACTACCTGTGTAAGCGATTTGCCGCCTGATTTTTCTTCAAACTGCTTTTTTTCTTTTTCGGTAATCTGTTTGTCTAATCGGGTCAGGCGGTTTGCCAAAGAGGTAAATAAATCTTCATCCCGAGCACCCACAGCCACAGCACCCAGTAAATCTTTCAAAGGCACACCGGGCTTTTTCTCCAGCGGACGGCTGTCGGTTTTCAGGCTTTTGGTAACACCAATGGCATCCACTATCACAAAATGGTCTTTAGCCATTTTGGCGCAGGGCGATACTTTTTTCAAATCGTCAAAATTGATTACCCGTGTGCCGCGTCCTTTCATTTGCTCAAAGTAGTTGCGGCTTTTCACATCGCGCATAAAGAGCAGACATTCAAGCGGTTTCACGTCTGTGCCAGTGGCAATCATGTCCACCGTTACGGCAATACGCGGGTAATAATCATTGCGAAACTGAGCCAGCACCGATTTGGGGTCTTCTTCGGCACGGTAGGTTACTTTTTTGCAAAAGCGGTTTTCTTCGTTAAACTCTTCTCTTACAATCTGAATAATATCATCAGCGTGGCTGTCGGTTTTGGCAAAAATCAGTGTCTTGGGAACTTCAAAATTGCCGTCATTGTCGTAGCGGTCAGGGAACATTTGTGGCAGATGCTCTTTGAAGGTGCGAATAACCATACGGATTTGGTTGGGGTTTACGATGTCTTTATCCAACTGCTGTGCAGAATAGCTTTCGTCCTCGTCCTGCAGTTCATAACGTTTTTTTCTTGTGAGCTTTTCGCGTGTTTCAATGTATTGACCTTTCCAAAGTGTAGCCCCTTTTTTGGATATTTTAGTTTCAATCAGGTACACATCATAACCCACATTTACGCCATCGGCTACGGCCATTTCGTGTGAATATTCCGAAACGATATTTTGCTGAAAATAGGCATAAGTGCGGGCATCGGGCGTTGCTGTGAGTCCAATCTGAAAAGCATCAAAGTAATCCAGTACCTGCATCCACAGGTTGTAAATACTGCGGTGGCATTCGTCAATAAAAATGAAGTCGAAAAATTCAACCGGCAGTTTTTCGTTGTATTCTACGGGTGGCACTTCTTTGGGTTGCCACTTTTCGTGTGGATTATCTTCTTCGGCACTTTCGTCAAGGTCCTGTCCTTTCAACACGGCATACAGGCGTTGGATGGTGCTGATGTACACATGGTTATCGTCAGGAATATATCCTGATTTAAGCCTGTGAACACTATACAATTCGGTGAACTTACGGTTATCGTCATTGGGCAGGTAGCTCATAAATTCCTGCTCAGCCTGTTCGCCCAGGTTTTTGGTGTCCACCAAAAAAAGAATACGCCTTACTACATTATTGTTGTTATCGTCTTTCAGTTTTAGCAGACGATATACAGAAGTAATTGCGGTAAAAGTCTTTCCCGAACCGGTTGCCATCTGAATTAAGGCTCTCGGCTTATTTTGCCTGAACGATTTTTCGAGGTTGGTGATGGCATTTATCTGGCAATCGCGTAATCCCCGGGTGGGCAAATTGTTAAGGTCTTGCAGGGCTGCCCGCAGCGATTTGGTTTTCTTCAGCCAGTTCCGCAGCGTTTCGGGCCGATGAAAAGTAAATACATTTCTGGCTCTTGGTTTAGGGTCTCTAAAGTCGGTAAACAAAGTTACTTCGCCTGTGCTTACATACACAAAGGGTAGTTTTTCGTTGTTCAGGTATTTGAGTTTAGCGGCAGCATAATCTTCTGCCTGCCCTTCATGTACGGTGAGTTTATGCCCTTCTTCTTCACGTTTTGCCTCAATAATTCCAACCGGTTTTCTGTCAACAAACAGCACATAGTCGGCAGGTCCGACATCCGTCTGATATTCACGAACAGCCACACCAATACCGACACTAAAATTAATTTTGGATTTGGATTGAACCACCCAACCGCAGGCATTCAGTTGCCTGTCGATGTTATCTCTTGCTGTTTGTTCCGGGTTCTGATTGGTCATTATTTACTCAAATATCATAAGTGCAAAGTTATTATTATTCATTGGTGTGTGGACAAAAAAATGGCACTTTTGGTTTTGCGAAGCGTGGGCTTGTGTCCCGATAGCTATCGGGATGCGGCTGGCTTTTTTTAGCATGACCGTTAATGTTCGAGTGTAGCAGTAGTAAGGGATTACGGGCTTCATCACTATCAACCTACACGAAACTTTATGCGAGTTAGAACGCTTAAATACCCTCTAAAACCCTTATTACTGCTACACTTTGTTACCAACTGTGCGTTTTCATTCATGTCTAAATGCTCTTTTTAATAAGATTGGCGTTGTTAAGGTTGTAAGAATTCCCATAATCACAAGTATTGAAAAAATCTCTGTACTTATAAGTCCTGCATTATAAGCAATATTGGCAATAACTAATTCCATTATTCCTCTAGCATTAAGTCCTATTCCAAGTGTTAAAGAAGTTTTTCCATTAAGTCCTGCAAATCTTCCACCGAAATAACCCCCCAAAATTTTTGAAAAATATGCAACAAAAATAACTGCTAATAAAAGTCCAATATTACTTATAGACAAAAAATTAAACTCAAGACCAATGCCTGCAAAAAAGATAGGGGCTAAAAAACCCATTGAAATATTACCTGTAGTTTTTTCTATTGCTTTCAAATTGTCTTTTCCTATTAATTGCTCACTTATAAGCATCGAACCAAAAAAAGCACCAACGATGAAATGTAACCCTAATGTCTCTGTAAATGTTGAGAACAATAAAATAAATACAAAAAATAAAGCAAACAATGGCTCTTTACCTTTTAGTGATGATGTGAGTTTATTCAATGAATTCTCAATATAATCGCCCCTACGAAGAATTTTTTTTATTAAAATATATACAAAACTTAAAATTACAATAAACACTACTAACTTGAGTAAGGAAAATGAACCTGCTTTTAAAATTGTAAAGAAGGAAAAATCAGTATTTTTTATATTAATTAAAACACCAAGTATGGTCAGTGCTAAAACATCGTCAAAAATTGCCACTGAAATTATTTTTTGTCCAATATCGGTATTTATTTTACCCAAATCCATTAAAATTCTTATACTTACAGGAAGTGCAGTTATTGCAACACAAAGTCCTATAAATAAAGATGTCATAATACTTTGATTGAATATAAAACCAATACTTGTACCACAGAATATGGGAATAAAGAAAGCCATTAATGAAATAATCAGATTTCTTCCTTTTAAAGATTTTAGAATTGAATTAATATTTATTTCTAAACCAATCATAATTACTAAAAGGAATATTCCAAGTTCAGAAATAACCTTTATGTCTTCTGTTCTATGGATTAAATTAAATAAACTAGGTCCTAAAATTATTCCTGCTAATATTTCTCCAATCATTGAAGGTTGTTTAAAACGCTCAAACAATTCACCTAATAATTTTGCAGCAACTAATATAATTAATAGATTAGTAAAGAAAGGAAGTTCAAAAAATGCTTCATTCATATTTTATTCACATTTAGTAGATTTGTAATTAAAAATTATTATCATTGTCTTTAGTTTTTTCGCATTGTTGGTAACGATTGGATATATGCAATATTGTGTATTTTTTTACTTTACCTGAATACGCCTCAGCCATGAAAATCATTTTAGACTTAAATTCTGAAGGCAAAATTAATGTTTTTGTTCAGATACAAAAGCAACAAAGTTTTATACAATTAAAAAAAATTTTTTGTTGTCCAAGGCGGAATTCTTCCATATTTCTGGCACGGGCAAACCCATCACCCATCACTCATCACCTTCCCTGACCAACAGCAATATCAGAATGGAATTAATGATAAAGAATTGAAAAACAATGCGACAGGAGTTTATCCGGAAAATATTCATGGTTACAAATAAGCAGGGGAGATATTATTAATTGAACCAGAATGCTGTTCGTTTTTTTCTATTCCTTTCTCTTATTTACATTTACGATATAATCCCAGTTATAAAATGCTTTGTCAAATTCGGCAGGGAATTTTTCACGGAGTTCGGCAGCATCTTCTATGTATATTTCCCGCTTTTCTTCATTTAAAGAATAACAGAAATAACCGATGGAATGTGCATTGTAACTGGAATCCTGCAGGTAATTAGCCAGTTCGCTGGGCCATCCGTGTCGCGGAAAAATGAAAATATATGGTTTTTTTTCATCAAATTTAGGTTTAACTTTTTTCCAATCCTCTGATGAAGTAGTGTCAGAATCTGTAACAGTATCAGCAGAGGCAGTGGTCTTTCCTGAAAATGAGGCCACATTTTTATCTTTCAGATCTTTTTCATAATACTCTCTGACCCCTTCCTCAAGCTTATGAATTTCAACAGCCAGTTGCTCCAGTTCTGCTTTCAGCTCGGCTATCTTTGCGGTATTTTTTGCTGAGTCACCCATTTCGACTGCAATTTTCTGCGCCCGCCTGACTTTTGCTGCCAGTTCACATTTCTTTTTACGTATATCTTCATAAATATTTTCCATCCGGTAAGTATAGCGGGTATCATATTCAAACTGACGGTTGTGTTTATTATAAGTGATTCTGCCCATGGCTTCATTCATAATGGTGCCTTCCATGCTGTCGTTTTCACAATTCTTTTTTAACAGGAATTCAATGTTGACGGTCATATTGGGCAAGATGTCCTTTTTGCCGATGGTGGTTTCAACATGAATGGCTTTTTTATAAAAACCCGGATAGGAAACTTCGATGACGTAAAGGGTGTTAAAACTAAGATAAAGCCGGGCAAGGCCATTGGTAGTCTTTGTTCCTTTTGCCTCCATGGTATTCAGGTTGGTGCAGGCTATTCTGGCACCGGAGATTTTTGGTTTTTCCCAACTGTCAACGGTAATGAGGGCAAGAATAGCATTGGTATCTTCCTGGGCAGAAAGATATTCTGAAAATAAGACAATCGACAGAAATAAAAAATATTTAAATGCCCTCACAGGTGGTTTTGTTAGTGGAGCCGGGGAGAATCGAACTCCCGTCCAGAGAAAGCGTCCTATATGCTTTCTACATGCTTAGTTTCAGTTTATGTCTGCAGCAGCAGGCCTGAAACACGACTGTTTGCTGCACAAGTCTCTGAGTTTGTCGGCAGGCTGACGAGACCCTTCACCCGCTTATTCTGCTTTGCGATCCTCCCTGATGGCTCTCCGGCAGAAATCGGAGTGCCGGGAAGACTGGCTTATTTAATCGGTAAAGATTAAGCAGCCAGAGAATAAGAAACGTTGCCGTTTAATTGTTTGCGACCGCTGTTGAGGTTTCTATCGCGTGAACCTGCATGCTTACATATACAACTGCTAACCTGTCTATTCCGGTCGGCCCCAGTAAATTAAGAACAAAACGCGTGAATGCTGCAAAAATAAGGCAAATTAATGTATTATTTTGCTGTCTGATTGAAATTTCCTTATTTTCAGGGCAATAAATAAACTTTTTGCATGCGTATCGAAAATGTTGAGGTTCCATGTCCCTGAGCAATCATTTCCAGCAGTTGGGCATCGTTTTTTCTGAATACCGCACCGAACAATTGCCTGATGTTTCTGTAGCGAAACATATCCCTGTCGAGCAATGTGCTTGGCCCCAGCGTAAAAATATCACAGATTTCCTTGCTTTGGCTGATGATGTCATAAAATGTATTGTTCATCACCGAGGTTGATGTCAGGATAATGGCATCTGCCTGCTGCAGCTTTTCATTCATCTGTTTTGCCGGACAAATTGTTTCATCCTCCTGATCCATATCAAAAATACTCAGTTCTGCCCGCGTCTGACCTATTTTTTCTGCTAAGGTTCTGAACCAGCCTATCATGACAATTTTTTGATAACGGCCAAATACTATTTTTCCTGAAATATCGGAAGTTTCAGTGTAGTGATTGTTGTAGTTCAGGATGGCATTCAGGTAAGCCTGATAAAAAATTCTATCAGAAATTCTGGTAAGTTCAATTGTTTCAGGAATATCGGTAAGCTGAGGGTGGTTGAGTGTGGCACAAACGCCAATATTGCCGTTTTTCAGTAAAATTGCCCCGTATTTTTCTCCCGGAACCCATTTCCTGATGTTCAAGCGGTTAAAGCCTTCCTTTTTAAGGAAATAGGATAGGGGTTCTTCATTTATCATCGGTTGAAATAATAACGTTTGAAAATTTCATAGCTAAGCAGGATTTCATTCAGATAAAAGGTGGTTTCATATCTGACAAGACTGAAGGAAAACACTACCTCATCCCGTCCGCCATATTTGTATTTAATCTCAGCACTGAACATTTTCCCGTCCGGTGAATCATTCAGTTTATAGCTGACATACTGAAGTCCTGCCAGATTGACTTTTTCCTGTTTGGCCGATTCAATGATATTGTTGTAATCTTCAATGGTCTTCTCATTTTTGTTGATGTTGCTGATGATATCTTCATCCTTCAATTTCCGGGTTTCTGCAGGATAGAGTTTTCTCCATATTTCAGGTGTGGGTTTGAGGGCAATCAATGAATCTACCTGCTGAGCCATCAATGCTTTTTTGAATTTCTCTGCAAATCTGACCATTTCAGGATCAACAAACTGAGCCTTTACAGTCGAAAAATAAAAGATGGTTAAAATTGCCGGAATAAAACGTGCTCTCATATTGCATCACTTTTTTGAGCCAAAAACAAAATATTTTCCGACCAGCCGGAATGAAGATTACCTTCATCGAGCTGAATCTTTTTCTGAACCAGTTCGAGTATATGCAGGGTGTTGAAGTCTTCACGAATTTCCTCCACATGATACAGCATTTCGATGTCTTTCGGTCCCCCTGTGTTGAGCGGCAGTTGCTCTTTGGCGAAGGCATTCAGGACAATAAAGCCTCCGTCTTTGATTAAGCCGCTGAAATAACGGTGAACTCTTCTTCTGTTTGATGAATGAAGATGGGCAAATATCAGGGCAACTGCATCATAATCAGCCTCAAAGCCATTGGTATCAAAAACATCGTGCAGGAAATAGTTGATTTCAACGCCTTTTTCGGCAGCAAGTTTCAATGCTTTTTTTCTGCCTTCGGTGCTGGTATCAAAAGCATCAACCTGCCAGCCTCTGAGGGCTGCATAGACTGCATTTCTGCCTTCTCCTTCGCAGGGAAGCAGGATTTTACCCGGTTCATGCCGGTCGATAAAGTTTTTGAAATAAAAATTTGGTTCTGTTCCGTAAATATATTCAGTGGTAGCATACCGAATGTCCCAGTGGTTGCCCATTTTCATTATTTTCTGCCTGAACATGCAAAATCCGGGCAGTTGTACAAATATATTTTCTAAATGAAAGAGGCTTATTAACTTTGCCTCCATTCAGATGAATTTTATTTTAAGAAATACTGCCAATATTTTTACCCTGCTCAATCTTTTCTGCGGATTTTCAGGAATAGTAAATGCCCTTTACGGGGATGTATTCACTGCTTCGTGGTTTGTCATCTGGGCCTGTATTTTTGACTTTCTGGATGGCTTTACCGCCAGAAAGTTCAATCTTATGTCCGATATCGGCAAACAACTCGACTCTTTCAGCGATTTGGTCAGTTTCGGACTTTTGCCGGCATTTATCCTCCATGTTCTCCTGCTGCGGGCACACGCAAACTGGATTGAAACGCTTTATTTTACAGAAATACCTGCAGTTACTTTTATCCCCTTTATTCTGCCTGCTGCTGCTGCTATCCGGCTTGCCCGTTTCAATCTTGATCAGCAACAAACGGCCATATTCAAAGGTTTACCTACTCCTGCCTCTGCTTTGGTGGTGGCCTCTCTGCCGCTTATTTTACGTTACGACCTTTATATTTTTAACCTGGAATCCATTTATTTCAAGGATTTTATTCTGAATCCATGGCTTCTGCTGTTTATTTCTCTCCTGCTTTCTTTTTTAATGTTGAGCAGGCTGAAATTATTCAGTTTTAAAATGAAAGGTTGGTCTTTTGCCGAAAATAAGCTCCAGTATTTACTGGTAGCTTTGTTTGTGGTCATGTTTATCATTTTTCTTTTTCTTGCAATACCTCTCATTATATTGATTTACATTATTTTATCACTGATCTTTTTAAAAACTGAATCATGAAAAGACTGATATTTGTTTTTGTAAGTATTTTATTTTCCCTGTTTGTTTTTGCACAAGACCTTGATTATGCAAAAACAGTGATGGAAAAGCTGTGTGCAGCCGACATGTTTGGCAGGGGATACATCAGTGCCGGAGATAAAAAGGCAGCATATTTTATTGAAAATGAGTTTATTAAATTTGGCTTGCTCCCATTTGATACCGTTGTGGCAACTTCAGGCAGCAGGGTCGGGCAACCTATAAAGACCTATCAGCAGGAGTTTTCGATGAAGGTAAACACGTTTCCTGAAACGGTAAAACTCATGATTGATAAAACCGAGCTAAAACCGGGAATAGATTTTCTGGTGTCGCCATCATCAGGGCCTACCCCTTTAAAGGAACTCGACATTTATTATCTGGCTCCCCGTCATATCAAAGATGACGCTGCTTTTGAAAACTTTATGGCTGAAGATTTTACAGGTTATTGTATGGTGATTGATGTCGCGACTTTTGAGAAAGAGCCTTACAATAAATACATTAAAAAAATCATTGCCAACGAGATGAAAGCCGATGCCATCATGTTGCTGACAAACGACCTGATGTGGGGAGTTTCCACTTACTTTGAAAAATTTCCGACAGTCATCGTGAAAAAAGAAGTTTTCCCGAAGAAAGCCGAAATGGTTACACTCAAAATAGATACAAAATTCTATTACGACTATAAAACACAGAATGTAATCGGGATGGTGAAAGGGAAAAAATATCCCAATAAGTATATCATAATAGGGGCACATTACGACCATCTGGGATGCATGGGGAAAAACCTGTATTTTCCGGGGGCCAACGACAATGCCAGCGGAGTAGCTATGATGCTTGATCTGGCACGTCATTATGCCGATGTGTTTAATCAGCCGGATTATTCAATGATTTTTATCGGTTTCGGGGCTGAAGAGGCCGGCTTTATCGGATCAAAATATTTTACTGAGCATTCAAAAATTTCACTGGCTGATATCCGCCTGATGATCAACCTCGACATGATGTCAACTGGAGAAACCGGCCTGATGGTGATGAACGGTAAATCTGAATTTACAAAAATGAAAAGTATCAATACTTCAAAGAAGTATCTCGTTGATATTCAGTCGCGTCAGAATTCTCCGATCAGCGACCATTATCCGTTTACAGAGAAAAAAGTAAATGCCATATACCTCTATCTGATGGGTGATCCGCAGAAAAACTATCATTATCATGGGATTGGCGATGTCCCTTCAAACGTTTCGATGAAAGGTTATGAAGGAGCTTTCCGGCTGATTACTGATTATCTGTCAGCTTTAGATTAAGAGATTGTATCTGTTATCAAATTGAAAATCATTGATTTATGAAAAAAATGATTGCATTGTTGTGTTTAGTATTGGCTTTTTATTTTAACAAAGCACAGGACATTCAGCAAAATGAGCCGTTTATCAGATGGAAACAGATAAAAACAGACCATTACAAAATCATTTATCCGGAAGAATTATCAGCTGAGGCCCGGCGGGTAGCCAATACGCTGGAATATGTAAGGGAGCCTTTGCAGAAAACATTAAAACCACGTAAGTTCGGCAAATGGACATTAATGCTGACCAACCGTGGAGCAATGGCCAACGGATATGTCGGTCTGGCACCCCGCAGAAGTGAATGGTATTCAGCTCCTCCGCAAGGCTCACTGGTCGGAACTGGCGAATGGTACCGGCTGCTTTCGGTTCATGAAGGTCGTCACATGGTTCAGTACGATAAATTTAATCACGGATTGACACGTATCGCTTCTCTGTTTTTCGGACAGACAGGTGTAAATGCTTTATCAGTCATCTCTGTCCCAATGTGGTTCTGGGAAGGGGATGCGGTTGGCACCGAAACTTCCCTCACCGCCACCGGACGTGGTCGTATTCCTGACTTTGACCTGCATGTCAGAGCCTTGTTGCTGGCAGGGAAAAGATACAGCTATTACAAAGCTTATATGCTATCTTATAAAGATTATTATCCCAACTGGTACACCCTTGGCTATCTGATGAACTGCTATGTCAGGCGACACAACCCGCCCGATACATGGGATAAAATTCACAATCGGGTGTCGTGGTTTTCTGTCAGTCCTTTCCGGTTTTCACGAATGATGAAAAAATATACGGGTTTAAATGCCAGAAAAACCTACAATGCTGCCATGGATGAACTGGATTCAATTTATCGCTGGCAGGTCAGTGGTCTTCAGTTTACTGAATCAAAAATCATTAATAAGAGAAACAATAAAATCTGGACGAATTTTGAAAATCCGGTTTATTCCGCGGATGGAAAAATCATTGCCTTACAATATGGCCTTGCTGACGATATTCATCTGGTCTCTGTAAATCCTGAAGATGGTAGTGTAAAGAAAATCAAACAGTTGCCTGTTTACGAGAAGCCATCTATTGCCGGAGATTATATCTGCTATAATGAATATTGTTACGACAAGCGTTATCTGAATCAAAATTACTCAGACATTGTACTTTTTAATTTCAAAACAGGGCAGACCAGATATTTAACCACCAAAGGCAGGTTTTTTGTGCCTGAAATTTCTCCTGATTTTACAAAAATTGTTGCAGTAGAATTCACCACCGACCGGAGATGCAATCTGGTCATTTTTGATTTTAAAACGGGAGCAATTCTTGAGCGTATTCCTGAAAAAGACAATGCCTTTATTCAGACCCCTTCATGGTCGGAAGATGGTAAAAAGCTGGTTTTCACCCGTCAGAAGTTTAACGGTAAATCTCTGGTCATCCTTGATCTGGAGACAAAAGCATATCAGGTAGTTATTCCGGAGACATGGGAAAACATTGCCAATCCTGTTTTTTACCGGAATTATATCATTTATGAATCCCCTTATTCAGGAGTTGACAACCTCTATGCTATTGATATTCAGACAGGAAAACGTTATCAGATTACCAATTGCATGCTGGCCGGAGTTAATGCCTCACTGTCTGATGATGAAAGCAAAATGCTTTTCCTTGAGTATTCCGAATATGGATACAATATTGCAGAAATAGCTGTCAATCCTGCAACATGGAAACCCATCGAAGATGTGCAGGTCAGAGAAACCCGCTATTTTGAGCCAATGATTGAGCAGGAACAGGGCAGGAACATTTTCGAAGGAGAAACAGGTATTCCTGAAACCGTTTATCCCGAAACAGACTATCATCAGTCTGCTCATTTGCTGAATGTCCATTCATGGACTTTTTTGCCCTCTGTCAAATCAGGAAGCTTCAGCCTCACTTCCAATGACCTGCTGAATACGACAGGTATAAATTTATTTGCAAATTACAACAGGGATAAAACATGGAGCACCGGTTTTTCATTGAGCTACAATCGTTTTTATCCATTATTTACCCTGTCTGCAGAAAGAAACAGAAGGAATAGCAATGGCAATTTATGGAATGAAAAAGATCTGACAGCCGGTGTGGATATACCCTTGTTTAATAATCGCGGAGCCTGGCAGCGTTTTGCCATGCTGAGCCTTTCTTCGGGTGTTCGTCAGGTAGATGGCCGGACCGATGTCGATAGCTTTGACGCTTTTAACGGCAGGTTTATTCCCTTAAATGCCTCCTTTCAGATTTCAAACACAAAATCGTCTGCCCAACGTGATGTGGATTCGAGATGGTCGCAGTCGTTAACAATTCATTACAGCCGCTCATTGTTTTCAGACCAGTTGGTAGGCAATATTTTTTCACTTCAGTCTGCGTTTAACTTTCCCGGAATGGCTAAAAGCCATGTGATCACCATTGAGGCTGATTTTGAAAAACATCATCATGAAACCTATTGGTTTGCAAGCAATGTAAATTTTGTCAGAGGTTACACTTATGAGCGACAGGATAATTTCAGGCGGTTCTCAGTCAATTATCATTTTCCGGTGCTTTATCCCGATCTGCCCATCGGAGCTTTATTTTACCTGAAACGGGTCAGGTCAGCAGTGTTCTATGACCATGGTGCCGGAAGTTTTCAGGGAAATTCAACTCTTTACAGGTCAGCAGGTTTTGATATCAACTTCGATTTCAATATTCTGAATCTGCCGTTTGAGTTTAATGCCGGTATCAGGGTGCCTTATCTGTTTGATGAAAATCAATGGACACTCCGGTTACTTTTCCTTGGAATGGAGTTGTAGGCGTGCCGGATGTGAATAATTTCTGACAATTCCCAACTGCTGAACGGGTATCTTTGCACAAAAAATCAAAGATATGCGTAAGGTATTGATAATGATATTGTTTTGTGGACTAATCGCACAGGTTTCCTATTCACAGAAATACATCAAATATGTTTTCCTCGACAATAAAGTAAAAATAACTATTCCAGTTCAGCTGGAAAAAAAGGATGTCAAAGATTTTCAGGACAGGGAAGTACTGAAATTACTGAAGGTCTGGCAAACCAAAAAGGCAGAAACCACCCTTTGGGCATTTCTGGTCGATACAAAACCCGCCAATGCCTCCTGCGATCTGATTAAATCTTATCTTGACCAGATTTCGGTATTTACCGAAAACAAATCGGTCAGAAGCAGCAAAACCCAACTGATAAACAACCGTCAGGAGGTATGTGTCATGGAAATTTCTGAATCAGGCGAAAATACTTCGGGACAATTTATGAGTATTTTCGGAGGAAAAATAAATGATAACCAAACCATTATATTTGTCTTCCAATGCCCTGAGCAGAAGAAAAAACACTACCAGCCCGTAGTCAACGGGATTATAAAAAGTCTGACGCTAAACTAAAGGAAGTATTAATAGTTCCGTCTGCCCGACTGAAACCTGTTGTTGGGATTGAATGACCTCTGAGAGGTATTTTCCCTGGCTTCAACGACCTTGATTTTTCTTCCGAAAAACTCTTTCTGGTCTAATGCAGCAATGGCATCTTTGGCTTCGTCTTCATTGGGCATGGTGATAAAAGCAAATCCTTTTGACCTGCCGGTATCGCGGTCGGTGATGATTTTAACTGATTCAACCAGTCCGTAAGCTCCAAAAATCTTTGAAATTTCGTCTTCTCTTGCGGTGTAACTTAGATTACCGATGTAAATGTTCATTATAAATACTTTAAAAATTATTCCTGCTTTGGGCCGGTAATCTAAATCTTGTCAAAATGAATTGATAAAATTCAAATAACCAGAACAAAACACTGCGCAAAGGTAATAGCAGAATTCAGACACGACAAATTAATTATTGGTTTAATTTTTGAATTTTTTGTGCCCAAAAAATTTTTTATGGGATACACACTTCAGATTGGGGAAAGTGCCCCTGATTTTCACCTTCCTGCTACGGACGGTAAAGTTTACAGCCTCTCAGATTTTGCAGATGCAAAGGTTCTTGTGGTCTTTTTTACCTGTAATCATTGTCCTTATGTGATTGGTTCCGATGAGTCAACCCGGCAAACGGTGCTTAAATACCGGGAAAGAGGAGTGGCTTTTGCCGGCATAAATGCCAACAGTCCGCTTACTTATCCGGAAGATAGTTTTGAAAATATGGTTAAAAGAATGGCGGAAAAGAAGTTTCCCTGGGTTTACCTGTTTGACGAAAGCCAGCAATCTGCCCTGCATTACGGAGCATTGAAAACTCCTCATTTCTTTGTATTTGACCAAAACCGCAGGCTGGTTTATACCGGCAGGGCATTGGATAACCCGCGTGAGGCACACCTCAGCACTGTCAACGATCTTGAAAATGCCCTGGAGGATGTGTTAAACGGCAGGCCGGTCAGGAAATCCGTAACTAATCCGATAGGCTGCAATATCAAGTGGCATGGAAAAGACCCGAAGTGGATGCCACCCGAAGCCTGCGATCTGGTTTAATTTTCAATCTTTTTCATAAAAAAAAAGCTACAGGCCCAAAATTTATGAACCTGCAGCCACTGGTAGAAATGAAAAGAATCTGCTTTTACATTCCCTGCCATGGCAAAATGTTACTTTTGTCTTTTTAAATGATTGATTTATAATGATTTAATTATTTTATTGATTGGTTCTTCTGAATAAGCTGAAACTAAAGCCAAGTCTTTTCTGAAGGAAATAGAGGATGGAAATTTTAATGACCCCTAAGCCGTAAATCAGACTTCGTCTGAAATTGATAGAGGATGCTTCCTTAAAATATCTGGTAGGGCAGGTAATTTCAGCAATTTCATAACCGGAATAAAGAATCTGGGCAGTCAGCTCATTGTCAAAAATAAAATCGTCAGAATTCTTTTGAAAATCAATTTTTTCAAATACTTCCCGACAAAAAGCACGATATCCTGTATGATATTCCGACAGCTTTGCCCCGGTCATCAGGTTTTGAAAAAGGGTGAGAATCCTGTTTGCAATGTATTTATAAAGTGGCATTCCTCCCTTCAGTGCACCTCTCCCCAAAATCCTTGAGGCATAAACTACTTTGTAGAGTCCACTGGATAAAATTTCTGCCATTGCCGGAATTAATCTGGGAGTGTATTGATAATCAGGATGAAGCATGATAATAATATCTCCGCCAAGTTCGAGTGCTTTTTTATAACAGCTCTTCTGATTTCCACCATATCCGAGGTTTTTCTGATGTTCAATGATATGCCTGATACCTAATTTTCTGGCAATACTGATGGTTTGATCGGTACTTTTATCATCCACCAGCACCACCTCATCCACCAATGGAAAAGGTATTTCTGAAAATGTAGATACCAGTGTTTTTTCTGCATTGAAAGCAGGAAGGACAACAATGATTTTCTGGTGGTTCAGCATGACAACTAAAACATGCAAAGGTACCCCGAAAATGAATATTTTTGCCTGAAAATAATTACTGTTTAAAAAAGCTTTGTAAAATTGTAGAAATTCTCACAAACAGTTTAAATCAAAATGACAAAGATGGCAGATACCAATAAAGCATTTAACGAGGAAAATATACTGGAACATGCCCACCGGGAGAGATTAAAGGAACTGGCAGCCATCAACCGGACTTCAGGTTTGCTGAAAGAAGGAAGACCTTTGGATGATACATTTCAGCAATTGTGTTTTTTCCTGCCTGAAGCATGGCAATATCCCGAATTTACCTGCATAAGAATACGATACAATGGGAAAGTTTATACCAGCCAGGGATTTCTGGAAACAAAATGGTCGCAGATGGCTGGATTTGAATCTTTTGACGGGAAAAAGGGGAGCATTGAGGTTTTTTATACCCGTGAGTTTATGGAGATTGATGAAGGTCCTTTCATGAAAGAAGAACGTGACCTTATTAATAATTTAGCCGGTTTGATTACAGGCTACCTCAATTCCATGCTGGCCAGGGAGGTCTTCAAAATCAAGGAAGAAAAAGCTGAAAGCTGTATTGTGCCGGGAACATTGAAACCCGGACGTAAGCTTCTTCATCAGTTTTTAAATAAAAACAATTACGACAGAGATATTTATCACGACCTGATGCCATATAAGGTTCGGGAAATTCTCCTTGTGGCTACCCTTTATGATGCTTACAGCATTGAACGTGAAGGGCGATTCTCTGAATATGTACTTGGCGAATATCATCAGCTCAACCTGACTTCACTTCCACGGATAACCGGTGTTTCTTCAGAGGAAGAGGTTTTTGAACAACTTTATTCAAAACATTACGATCTGATTATCTTTATGGTTGGTGTGGATAAAAAATTACCCGTTCGCATCAGTCATCAGGTTCGTGAAAAATTTCCCTACATCCCGATTTTCTTCCTGCTCAACAACAACCAGGATGTTTCCTTGTTTCATGATAAGTCATACCCGTTTATTGACCGTCTTTTTGTGTGGAACGGGGATTCGAAGGTGTTTTTTTCCATGATCAAGCATCTGGAGGACAAAATAAACGCTGAAAATGATACACGGATTGGGATGGTCAGGGTGATTCTGCTGGTGGAAGACTCCCCGATTTATTATACCCGCTATCTTCCTATGCTTTATTCTGTGGTAATGGAACAAACCAAACGTATTATTGATGATGTAACAACAGATGAGCTTTACCGCGTATTGAAACTCAGGGCGCGGCCAAAGATTTTGCTTGCTACCAATTATGAAGAGGCCATTGAGATTACTGAAAAATATAAGGATTATCTGCTGTGTCTGATTTCCGACATGAGCTTCAGGAAAAACGGTGTTGATCATCCGATGGCAGGTTACGAACTGGTCAGCCATGTGAAAAGCCGGTTTAAAGACCTTCCTGTCATACTTCAATCTTCTGATCCTGAAAACGCCAGGTTAGCCTTCGAACTAAAATCAACTTTTATAGATAAAAATTCCGACAGCCTTCTGCAGGATTTCAGAAGTTTTATTACCCATTATCTGGGTTTTGGTAATTTTGTTTACCGCAACAGCAAAGGGGTTCAGATTGCGGTGGCTCATTCCCTGAAGGAATTTGAAAAACAATTAAGAGTGATCCCTGACGATTCTTTGCTTTACCATGCAAGACGCAATCATTTTTCGCTCTGGCTGATGGCAAGAGGCGAAATACAGGTAGCAAAAATTATCAATCCTGCTAAAGTTTCTGATTTTAAGAGTCCTCAGGAATTGCGTGAATATCTGATTGACGTGATTCAGAAATTCCGTAATGAGCAGAATCAGGGAAAAGTGATTCCGTTCGAAGAATCAGCTATCAATGACGAGAGCAATATTCTGCTGTTGACAGAAGGAGCATTGGGAGGAAAAGGACGAGGCCTTGCTTTTGTCAATACGCTTATCTATAATTTTGATTTTCATCAGCTTATACCTAACATTAATATACGAACCCCGAAAACTTCCATCATTGGTGCCGATGAATTCGAGTATTTTCTTGATCGCAACAATCTCAGAGAGGTGCTCGATGAACACATTACTGAATATGAATTCATCAGGGAAAATTTTGCTAAAGGACATCTCTCGGAAGGTCTGATAAAAAAACTGAAACTTATCCTGAAAAACATTACAAAACCGCTGGCAATACGTTCTTCCGGACTATTTGAAGACTCCCTGGCTCAACCTTTTGCCGGAATTTTCGAAACCTATATATTGCCCAACAATCATCCCGACCTGAATGTCAGGCTGGAACAGTGTATGTCAGCCATCAAGCTGGTTTATGCTTCTGTTTATTCTCCTGTAGCCCGTGCCTATATCGAAGCAGTTCATTATAAAATCGAAGAGGAGAAAATGGCAGTTGTAATTCAGGAACTTGTTGGGAATCAGTTTGATGAATATTATTATCCGCATATCAGCGGAGTCGCCCAGTCGTACAATTTTTATCCGTTCGGGCACATGAATCCGGAAGATGGATTTGCAGTTGCAGCTCTTGGGTTGGGAACCTATGTCGTTCAGGGCGAAAAAGCCTATCGCTTTTGTCCGAAATATCCGACCCTCGACATCAACACCCCTAAAGATCAGTATAAAAACTCCCAGGTTTATTTTTATGCTGTAAACCTGAAAAACAAAGATATTAACCTGATGGAAGGAGAGGATGCCGGACTTATAAAACTTGATATTGATGTAGCTGAAACGCATGGTAGCATTAAACATCTTGCTTCTGTTTACGACCGCGACAACGAGCGTATAGTCCCCGGCTTGTCTGAATATGGTCCAAGGATTATCAACTTTGCAGATATACTTAAATATCAGTATATTCCGCTTGCCGAAACCATTGCAGATATTCTGGAAATTGTTCAGGAAGCGCTGGGCTCACCGGTCGAAATTGAATTCGCTGTGGATTTGACAAAAGACAATAAAAACAGGGCTTCCTTTTATCTGCTTCAGATCAAACCGCTTTTCGGCAGTGCTCAGGATTTCGAATTTGAGGCAGACAACATCCCAAAAGATGAAATCATTCTTTATACGGTTAAAGGGATGGGAAATGGAATGATTGACAATTTGACTGATGTTATTTATGTGGATTATCAGGACTTTGATAAATCAAAAACACGGGAAATGGCAGCCGAAATTGATAAAATAAACAGCAGGATGGTCGAACAGAATAAAAATTATATTCTGATAGGCCCTGGACGTTGGGGAACACGCGATCAATGGATTGGAATTCCGGTTGCATGGCCTCAGATTTCCAATGCCAAAGTGATTGTTGAAACAAGTTTTGAAGACTTTCCTCTTGATGCTTCTTCCGGTTCCCATTTCTTTCATAATGTAACTTCAATGAATGTGGGTTATTTTACTATTCAGCAGGAATATGAAAATCAATGGATTAACTGGGATTTACTGAAAAAAGGAAAACTGGTCAGTAAGTATAATTTCTTTACCCATGTCTGTTTCGAACAACCACTCAAGGTGATGATGGATGGTAAAAAAAGAATTGCTGTCATAAAAGTGTAAAAATTTCCTATGAAAGATATTATTAAAGACAGGCTGAATGAAAGGGCAAAAGAACTGAATTGCCTGTATCAGGTGATTGATTTGCTACGCCATGAGAATTCATCATTAAACTATGTTTTTCAACAACTTGTAAAAATTATTCCTCCTGCATGGCAATATCCTTCCGTTTGTTGTGTACGAATTACCTATGAAGATGAAGTGTTTAAATCCGAAGAATTTCTGGAAACTTTATGGGTGCAGTCTGCTGATATAGTAGTGGACGACAAGGTAATGGGGAAAATAGAGGTTTTTTATATGCAGTTCATCCGCCTTATCAATGGCAGCCAGTTTTTGCCTGAAGAACAGAAGTTGTTGAATGTCATTGCTTTAAAGATAAGTGAATACTTGTTTTCCCGTAAATTGCAAAAAACGATTGAGCTTTTGCAAAAAGAGAGTCATCTGTTGACGCATGAAATGGAAAGCAATGAGATATTGCCTGTTTTTCACGACCAGCATTGGAAATGGCGATACAGAATGGTTGAAAAACTGGTCGGAAAACTGGACAGGGAAAAAACCGGAGTTGTTGCCTGTTATGTAATTGGAAGTACAAAAAACGCAACGGCAGGGCCAAAAAGCGATATTGATCTCCTGATTCATTTCAGGGGAAATGACCTGCAACGAAATGCACTTTTGGCTTATATCTCTGGTTGGAGTCATGCCCTCGCTGAATACAATTATGAAAAAACCGGTTGCCTGTCGGAAGACGGATTGATTGATTTACATATCATTACAGATGAAGATATTGAGAAGAAGACATCTTATGCCATCATGATAGGATCAACCGAAAATTCGGCACGAAAAATTCCATTTGCAGGAGAATAAGCTCATGATAATTCTTTTTACATCGGATCTCCACGGAAAAATTCAGCGCTATAACGAATTGTTCAGGCAGGTTGAAAATATCAGGCCTGATGTGGTTTTGCTGGGCGGTGATTTGCTTCCTCATGTCAGAAAGATTGATTTTCATGAGTTTGTTGAGGATTTTCTGATAAAAAATTTTGACAGTCTGAGATCAGGGATGAAAGATGAATATCCTTTTGTGGGCCTGATTTTGGGAAATGATGACCCGGGGATTGCTGAATCCATTTTTATAGATGCCCAGAAAAGCGGAATATGGACCTATCTTCACATGAAAATGGTTCATTTCAAAGGAATTGATTTCTACGGATATTCTTTTGTTCCGCCAACGCCCTTTTTGCTGAAAGACTGGGAAAAATACGATGTTTCGCGCTATGTTGATCCGGGTTGTGTTCCTCCTGATGAGGGGTTCAGAACCAAAGAGCCTGATTACGACACCGAATTTGCTACCATAGCAGACGACCTTGAACGACTCTCCGGCCATGCTGATGTTTCTCAGGCTGTTTTTTTATTTCATTCGCCTCCATACCAGACAAAACTCGACCGGGCTGCCTTCGATGGAAAAATGATAGATCATATTCCGCTGGATGTCCATGTCGGAAGTATAGCTATCCGAAGGTTTATCGAAAGCAGGCAACCATTTCTGACTTTGCATGGCCATATTCATGAATCTACCTTTCTGACGGGTCATTTTTCCGACAAACTGGGAAAAACATGGATGTTTAACGGAGCAAACCATACCCATGAACTTCCCCTTATTGTGATTGATACGGATTCCCCGGAAAATACAAAACGTTTGTTGTACCCATAATAAATTTAAAATGCCATTTTCAAAGTATTACCGATTTTCAAGCAAAATTGACGAAACTTCATTTCACCTCCTGATGAAAAAACGCATTCATCAGGTGTTACTTATTTCAAGTGCTTACGATTCCTTTATGCTTGAAGAAGATGGTCGCATTGACGAGCAGATTTTCAATGAATATACTTCACTTAGCCTGCGTTATCCACCGACTTTCATCCATGCCACCTCTGCCGAATCGGCTTTTCAAATCCTTGCTTCAGAAAAAATAGATCTGATTATCAATATGTTAAGTATTGAAGACATGGATCCGTTTGAGCTGGCAAAAAATATAAAAGGTAAATATTCATGGATTCCCATTGTCGTACTGACACCTTTTTCACGTGAGGTTTCGCTTAAGCTCACCAATGAAGACCTTAGTGCGGTCGATTATGTGTTTTCCTGGCTTGGTAATGCTGATTTGCTGCTTGCTATCATCAAACTTATCGAAGACAAGATGAATGTCGAAGATGATGTGATTAATGTGGGAGTTCAGACCATTATTCTGGTGGAAGATTCCATTCGTTTTTACAGCAGCTATTTGCCTTTGCTTTATAAAATTATTTTCCGTCAGAGCAGGGAGTTTATCACCGAAGCCCTGAACGAACACCAAAAAATGCTACGACTGAGAGGGAGGCCAAAGGTTCTGCTGGCCACCAACTACGAGGAAGCCATCACTTTTTATGAGAAATATAAAAACAATCTGCTGGGAGTCATAACCGACATTAGTTATAAAAGGAATAATGAGACTGATAAGCTGGCGGGTGTAAAACTATGCAGAAAATTGAAGGAAGAGGATTTGTACCTGCCGGTATTACTTCAGTCGTCTGAACTTGAAAATGAAAAATATGCCAGAGAGCTTGATGTCAAGTTTTTGTATAAGGAATCGAAAACACTGCCACTCGAATTACGCGATTATATCAATGAATATCTGGCTTTCGGCCCTTTTATATTCAGAGATCCCAAGACAAAGGAAGAAATAGGAAGAGCCATTGACCTTCAGGATCTGCAGCATAAACTGTTTGACATTCCGGATGATAGTTTCATTTATCATATTGAAAGAAATCATTTTTCCAAATGGTTGAATGCCAGGGCATTGTTCCCGATTGCTGACAAGCTGAAGTACATGACCATGGAAGATTTCAACAAAGACCTCGATCAGATCAGGCGATACATTTATGATGCTATTGTAGCTTACAGATTAAACAAAGGGAGGGGTATTATTGCCGATTTTGACAGGACCAGGTTTGATGAATTTACTATTTTTTCCCGCATCGGAGAAGGAAGTATTGGTGGTAAAGCCCGCGGCCTTGCCTTTATTGATTCAATGATTAAAAAACATGACATTATTGATAAATTTCAGGATGTTATTATCACCATTCCCCGGACAGTGGTCATTTCCACTGATATTTTTGATGAGTTTCTCGAAATCAATAATTTATGGGAAATTGCCTTGTCCGATTTACCTGATGAGGCAATATTGTCTCATTTTTTAAATGCCCACCTGCCTGTAAAAATCCATGCCGACCTGCTGGCATTTTTGTCTGTTATTAAAAACCCTATAGCCGTTCGTTCCTCAAGTTTGCTCGAAGATAGCCATTATCAGCCTTTTGCAGGGGTTTATTCCACTTATATGGTCCCCAATGTTAAAACCGATGAAAGAACTTTTCTCGAACTGGTCAGTAATGCCATCAAAGCCGTCTATGCCTCCGTGTTTTACAAATCAAGCAAAGCCTATATGCAAGCCACTTCGAATGTGATTGATGCCGAAAAGATGGCTATTGTTTTACAGGAAGTGTGTGGTAATCAATATAATGGAAAATTTTATCCAACTCTTTCGGGGGTGGCTCGCTCCATCAATTTCTACCCCATAGATCCTGAAAAATCAAAAGACGGAGTGGCCAATGTTGCCTTTGGACTTGGAAAATATATTGTGGATGGAGGGGTTTCTCTAAGATTTAGCCCGAAACACCCCAAACGGATTATTCAGCTGTCTTCTACTGAAAATGCACTCAGGGAAACGCAAAAATATTTTTATGCCCTTGACATGGAAAATACCCGCTTTATTCCCTCCACTGATGATAGCTGCAATATGTTGAAACTTAAAATTTCAGAAGCTGAAGCGCATGGTTCTCTTAAATATGTGGTTTCTACCTATGATTTTCAAAATGATATCATTCGCGATGGTTATTTTCAGAATGGGAAAATCATCGTAACTTTTTCACCTATATTGAATCATCATCTCTTCCCTTTGTCTGATATTCTGAGCTATTTACTGGAAATAGGGCAAAAAGAGATGAACAAACCCATTGAGATTGAGTTTGCCGTCAACCTCAATGTCCCGAAAGACAGCCCCAAAATATTCAACTATCTCCAGATCCGGCCTATCGTTCAGACAGACGAAAAACTGAACTGCAAAATAGAAGATATTGAACCCAACGAGTGTATTATTTATTCAAACTCAGCATTGGGAAACGGGATTATTAACGACATTTACGATTTTATTTATGTAAAACCTGATACTTTCAAATCATCAGCAACCAAACAAATTGCCGAAGAAATAGAAAAACTGAATGCGAAAATGGCAGATGAAAAAAGGTATTTTGTGCTGGTTGGTCCGGGCCGCTGGGGCAGCAGCGATCCATGGCTGGGTATTCCGGTCAAGTGGGCTCAGATTTGTCAGGCAAGAATTATAGTCGAATCTGGCCTGTCAAGTTTTCGTATCGATCCAAGCCAGGGGACCCATTTCTTTCAGAACCTGACTTCTTTCAGGGTGGGATATTTTACCATTAATCCGTTTATCAATGATGGTTATTTTGACCTTGATTATCTGAAAAGTAAAGAATGTGTTTTTGAAAATCAGTATCTGAAGCACATTCGTTTTCAGAATCCGATTAAAATAAAAATTGACGGACAAAAAAATATTGGCGTAGTTTTAAAGGAAGAATACATTGATCCTCAGAATGTTATTTAGACTTTCATCTGATGTATTCAGACAAATTCTGAATTAATCTTATTTCCAATAACCAGAAGTTTTATTTTTGCCTCTTTAATTTTTTGATAACTAAAAGGAAATAAACATGATTCTGGGAATACTCAAAGAAAAAGAGCCTGAAAAAAGAGTGGCATTGCTGCCCGAAGATGCCGCTACGCTGGTTAAAATGAAAGTTCATGTCAGAATAGAATCAGGGGCGGGAGAAACAGCTTTTGCCAGCGACAACGACTATGTAGCTCAGGGCGTTGAAATAACTGACAGAAACACCATTTTGACACAAAGCGATATAGTCATCTGTATCAATACGCCCGAAAAATCGGAAATGGACAAAATCGGAGAGCAAAAAACCATCATGTCGGTGTTCAATCCCCTGTCAGATGTCGAAACGGTTAAATACCTGAAAAACAAAAACCTGACAGCATTCAGTTTTGACATTATTCCGCGTACAACCCGTGCTCAGGCCATGGATATCTTATCATCAATGGCAACTGTTTCAGGATACAGGGCTGTGCTCGATGCTGCCCGCTTTTTACCGACTTTCTTCCCTATGTTTATGACCGCTGCCGGTACCATCAAACCTGCAAAGGTGCTGATACTCGGAGCCGGTGTGGCAGGCCTGCAGGCACTTGCTACTGCCCGTAAACTGGGCGCCCAGGTTGAAGTATTCGATGTCAGGTCGGCTGTCAGGGAAGAAGTGAAAAGCCTTGGCGGAAAATTCGTGGAGGTTGAAGGGGCAGTTGAAGATAAAGCAGCCGGAGGTTATGCGGTTGAGCAAACGGAAGAATATAAAAGAAAACAGCAGGAAGCTATTCATAATCATGCAGTTAAATCGGATGTCATCATTGCCACTGCTCAGATTCCCGGTAAAAGAGCCCCTATACTGCTGAAGAAAGAAACGGTTGAAGCCATGAAACCCGGTAGTGTGATTATTGACCTCGCTGCTTCGACAGGTGGTAACTGCGAACTGACCGAAAATGCCAGTACAGTTGTGAAAAATGGTGTAACCATTATTGGCAAATCAGATTACCCTGCCACCATGCCTGTTGATGCCAGCCGTATGTTCGGGAAAAACATTATTAATTTCCTGAAACTGCTGATCGATAAGGAAGGAAATTATAACATTAATCTGGAAGATGATATTGTTAAAGGCACCTGTGTTACTCATTCGGGAAATATCATCAGCGAAAGAATAAAATCAGTTGTTGAACCTTAATTATTAAAGCCATGCAGGAGATATTTCAGTTTTTATACGTTAACAAAGAGATGTTGTTCATCATCGCCCTGTCCATTTTACTGGGCGTTGAGGTTATTTCACATGTTCCGGCTATCTTGCACACCCCGTTGATGTCGGGAGCAAATGCCATTCATGGAGTCGTTATCATCGGAGCCATTATTGTGATGGGACATGCCGAAACAACTGCCTCTATCATCCTTGGATTTTTTGCAGTCATCCTTGGAACACTCAATGTGGTTGGCGGTTTTGTGGTTACAGACCGTATGCTTGAGATGTTTAAGAAAAAACCTAAAAAAGACTAAGTTATGAACGAGATAATAAATTTTACTAAAGAACTGTCGTTTTCTTCCGGACAGTCTTTGCTCGAAATGATTTACCTGATTGCTTCTGTATTGTTTGTATTCGGACTTAAAATGCTCAGCCATCCTGAAACAGCGAGGAAAGGAAATTTATGGGCTGCGTTCGGGATGACGCTTGCAATTGCAGGAACTATTTTATTCCATAAAAAAGACGGTCAGGGTATTCACAACATAGGATGGATTATTGGTGGCATTGTTATCGGAACTTTAATCGGATGGATAGTGGCCAAACGTGTTAAAATGACCGCCATGCCACAGCTGGTTTCTTTATTTAACGGAATGGGAGGTGCATGTGCTGCTTTGATTTCGCTGATGGAATATCCTCATCTTCATGTGGTGGGAGGGCACTACCAGGCAGGTATTGTCATCACCATCGTTTTAGGTGCTATGATTGGAACAGTTTCATTTACTGGAAGCATGATAGCTTTCGGAAAACTGAATGGAAATCTGGGCGATATCAGAAATAAAATCATGAGGCCCATTAACATTCTGATCCTGCTCGTTTTACTTGCCCTGATTATTGCCATCGTGTTTTTCCCGAAATATGTTGATCACGAAGGTTATCAGAGCCTCGATATGACGCTTCTGTGGGTATTATTCGGACTTTCTTTTGTCTATGGAATTTTGTTTGTCAGCCCGATAGGAGGAGCAGATATGCCTGTGGTTATTTCACTGCTGAACTCATTTACAGGACTTGCTGCTGCTTTTGGTGGGTTTCTGTATCACAACCAGGCTATGCTTACAGGAGGTATTCTGGTCGGATCCTCAGGAACCATTCTGACCATTCTCATGTGCAATGCGATGAACCGTTCCCTTATCAATGTCATTGCTGGCGCTTTTGGGGGTGGAGGCAGTGCAGCTAATCAGGAAACCGGTACCGTTAAGGAAATTACTCTTTCGGATGCCGCTGTATTACTGAGTTATTCACAGAAAGTGGCAATTGTTCCCGGCTATGGACTGGCAGTAGCTCAGGCTCAGCATATCTGCCACGAACTTGATAAAATGCTGGAAGAGAAAGGAGTGGAAGTCAGATATGCCATTCATCCGGTAGCAGGACGTATGCCCGGACACATGAATGTCTTGCTGGCTGAAGCTGATGTTCCCTATGAAAAACTGATTGAAATGGATGATATCAATCCGGATATGCCTAATATTGATGTTGTGGTAATTGTAGGAGCCAATGATGTGGTCAATCCGGCTGCCGAAGACGATCCTTCTTCTCCTATTTATGGCATGCCTATTATCAAGGCAAGAGAAGCTAAAAATGTCATTGTGATGAAAAGAGGAATGGGAAAAGGCTACGCTGCTATTGAAAATATGCTGTTTTTTCATCCAAAAACAAGGATGTTGTTTGGCGATGCTAAATCTACCATCCAAAAACTGATTGAGGAAATAAAGAATCTTTAGAGTATATCAGATGGGTTTAAGCTGATTCAGCCTGATCAGACCTATTCTGTTCATGACTTCCTGCTTGTGGATTGTTGCAATTTTCATATTTTAGTATCATGATTTTGTGAATAACCAGAATAAGTTGCGGGGTACCTGTTAAGAGTAAAGGGTGATGAGTAATGAGTGATTAGTAATGGGTTACTGGTTTTTTGTGCCAACTGAAAACTGCCTATTGCCTACTTACAGAAATTTATCTCATCAGCAACACCGTTCCGCTCACCAGCCTGCGTTACTGAAGTTTTCTCCTTATTTAAGAAGTGAATCTGGCTCAATGGTTTCAGTTTCTTCACCTATATTTTCAATCACCTCTCCTGGTAAAACCGGACTTTCATCCAGAAATTCTTCAGGTTTTTCATCCATCGGGTCCGGCTCTGAAGGAGGTTCAGGACGGCTTTTATATTGTTTAATAAATTGTTTTTCAGTTTCTTTTCTCTTTTTCTTATCGAATTCGACAGGATAAAAATAATTTATCTGACGCATAGCCCATGATAATCGCCTGAGACGATAACCGGTTAATTTGTTTGGCTTCATTTTCAGCGGGTTAGGTAAACAAACTGCTATCAGTGCAGCCTCTCTTTTGGTTAAAGTTCCGGCATTTTTGTGAAAGTAATACTGAGCTGCCTTTTCTACCCCATAAATACCATCTCCGGTTTCAATGACATTCAGGTAAACCTCCATTATCCGTTTCTTCCCCCAGATTCCTTCTATCAACAAAGTAAAATAAACTTCCATTCCTTTACGAAACCAGGATCGTTTTGGCCAGAGAAATACATTTTTTGCTGTTTGCTGTGAAATGGTACTCGCGCCCCTTTTCTTTTTGCTTCGCGCATTGTGTTGCTGTGCCTTTTTGATGGCTTTAATGTCAAAACCATGATGAGTCAGAAAATGTTGATCTTCGCAGGTGATAACTGCAGCGGGCATATATCCTGAAATATTTTTCAGGCTTACCCATTTCTTTTGAAGTGTCAGGGGTTTTCCTGCTTTTTTTTGTTCAAAAAGCCGGATTATCATCAGGGGAGTTACTGGTGGTGGTACAAACTTGTACAACAAGGTGAAAAATAGGGTTGAGCCAAAAAATACAATAAGAATCCAAAGTATGATTTTTCTGATGATGTGCGAAAATGAATTTGACTTATTCCTGGCTTTTATCATTTGCTCATTTAAAACGTTGAAAACTAATGAATAATGTCCGGCAAACTTACATTTAAGCAGGGAAACGATAATCAATCAGGTGGATAATTTTATCTTTGTACCCTCAATATAACTCATTAAACATTTTATTTCAATGATTTTCAGGCAAATTACTGTTTTTTTTGTGCTTTTTTTCACCCTTTTACTCCAGCTGTCAGCTGCCGATTATTCCGACCTGATCAAAACTGCCGGAGATGCCTCGAAATATCCTAATTCTCCTGTTTTAGTCATTTTTGACAGCACAAGGGTGGAAGTAATGGAATCAGGACTGAGCCATTTTCATTTGCATTTACTATACAAAGCATTGACTGAAAAAGGAGCTTTCGACCTGAGTATTCAAAAGTTTGGCTATGAGCCAATGAGCATGTTTATGTCGGTAAAAAAGGTGAAGATTTACAGGAATGACGGACATATTGAAGAGCTTGCCAAAGACAGGATTTTCGATTATCCGGCACCAGCTTCCCTGATCCTTTGGGGTGCACGCGAGCAAATGATTGCCATAGGCAGACTGGAACCGGGAGAAGCCGTTGAAATTGAGATTTATAAAAAAGGTTACACTTATGCCCTACTTGAGGAAGATGAGGATAAATATATTCCTCCTATGCGCGGGCATTATTACGATATAGTTCCTTTCTGGAGCAGCTGGCAGACTCTTGAAAAGGTTTATCAAACAATCCTTCCTTCGGCCAAACTGCTTCAATATTCATTTTACAATGGCGAAATTACTCCAGTTGTCAGGAATCTGGATGGAAAAATCTGCTATTCATTTTGCAAGAAAAACATTTCTCCTCTTGAAAGGGAACCCAATATGGTTGATCCTTTCGATGTGGCACCAAAACTCATTCTGACAACCGCTCCCGATTGGCCTTCAAAGTCGAGATGGTTTTACAAAGTGAATGAAGACTACGGGAGTTTTCAATGGACACCGGATATTAAAGCCAAAACTGACGAAATTTTGAAAGGAGCCAAAGATGAGTTAGACTCTGTTTCAAGACTGACGCATTGGGTTGCCGACAATATCAGGTATTTCGGGCTTAACATGGGTTGCGGAGAAGGATATACCCTCCATAAAGCGGAAATGACCTTTGAAGACCGCTGCGGGGTTTGCAAAGATAAGGCTGGCATGCTCGTTACCATGCTTCGTGCAGCCGGATTTGAAGCTTATGCCGCCATGACCATGGCAGGATCACGTATTGAAAATATTCCTGCCGACCATTTCAATCATTCCGTTACTGCGGTCAGGTTGTCAGACGGCCAGCTTCATATGCTCGATCCTACCTGGGTACCTTTTGTCAGGGAGCTTTGGTCGAGCCGTGAACAACAACAAAACTATATTATCGGAACCCCAAAAGGCGAACAGCTGCAGGAAATTCCTGTTTCTCCGGCTAAAAACCATTATTTTAACCTGACAGTTGAATCAAAACTCCATGAAGACGGCAGTCTCAGCGGTAAACTTTTCCTGATTGCTGAAGGGCAAAGCGATGCCGCATTCCGCTCTTCTCTTACAAGGACTTTCCGCAACAATTGGGAAAGATTGATGGAAACAGAGTTATTATCAGTCTTTCCTCAGATGACTATTGAAAAGATTTCATTTTCAGATGCTTATGATTATAGTGAGCCTTTCAGGCTGGAAGCTGTTTTCCACATTGGTAATTTTGCAAATGTTGTTGATAACCAGTTCATTTTTACCCCATTTTCAGCAACTGCCATTTTTAAAAATTTTCATCCACACCTGAAAATTAATCTGCAGTCTGAAAAAAAGAAATATGGCTTTCGGGATGCCTGCTCAAAATGGATTGAAATTTATGAAACCATGGAGCTGCCTTTTTCTATGAACGCTGTTTTTATTCCTCAGGTAAAAGACATTGAGGGAACCCCTGCTTCATTCTTTTCATCCTTTCAGATTAAAGATAAGACACTGATCTTCAAGGAAAATGTTTCCTTAAATAAACGGGTATATGAAAAAGAAGACTGGCCTGTATTCAGGCAGGTGGTAAACAATCAGGTCAGGCTTGCTGCTTCAAAAATTATTTTAAATAAAATAACTTTCTGATAATGAAAAAGTTAATCATAATCTTGTTGACAGTTGCCTCTTTCAGGCTGTTTGCCGGAAATGAAGATGCTGTTTATCTAAAGATGGAAAAAACATTTATTCTTCATCAGGATGGTACCATTGAACAACGTTATAGTCATGACCTGAAAATCTTATCATATTATGCTATTCACCGGAAGTACGGGGAAACAGTTATCAATTACAATCCTCGTTATCAGGAAATAAAAATTCACGAAGTATTTACGCGGCTTGAAAACGGAAAAATTGTCAGATTGCCTGCAAATGCTATTAATGAAGTGTTGCCTGCTGAAGCTGCCGATGCCCCTGCTTACAATTTTCTCAGGAGGTTAGTCATTACTCATACAGGGATTGAACCCAATTGTATTATTCATGTGGATTATTCACTGATTACAAAAAATGGCTTTTTCCCTTGCCTGATGGGCAATGAACGCATTCAGCAAAGTTCACCGGTTGGCGAGTTGAATATCAAAGTTATTGTCCCTGAGCAGACTGACTTGAAATATGATTTACTAAATATTCAGGCTCAGCCGGAAATAGTTTCTGAAAAAGGAACGCGGCAATATGAATGGAAGTTTTCTCAACTGAAAGCAATTTCGGA
Organism: Sphingobacteriales bacterium; assembly: GCA_012517435.1. Taxonomy (NCBI): domain Bacteria; kingdom Pseudomonadati; phylum Bacteroidota; class Sphingobacteriia; order Sphingobacteriales; species Sphingobacteriales bacterium. The sequence goes on from JAAYUY010000058.1 coordinate 35,801, forward strand.
AGAGTTTTGGCAACCGGCACCTCAGGTTTTTGAACCCTATCTGATATTCACCACCAAAGATTTGAAAGTGGTTTACAATGAGTTTTTAAATCAACCGGCCATGAGTTTTTATCTTTCTGAAAAAGCACGCCAGTGGGTTGAAAAGACAAAATCTGCTTCAAAAGACAATCTGGATTTTATTTCCAAAGTTCATCAATACATTACTGATTATATCCGGACTTACCCATTGCCGCTAAACCTGACAGGTTATAAAATTCAGACTCCGGATGAGGTTTTTCAGAATTGCGGAGGGACCAGAATAGAAAAGCTTACCCTGATGAATGCCATTTTACAGAGTGTTGGAATTAAACCTGTTCTGAAGTTGATCGCCCCGGGAATTACAAAATCAATATCTTCATTGAATATTGATGCTTTTTCCGACTGTATGATTGAGATAATGCTCAGAGGAGAAGAGAGCAGGGATTTGACTTATTATGCTGATCAGAAAGATGAATTATCTGTTAATCAAAATTATTGGAGAGTAGTTTACGCCACCTATCTTCCTCTTTATTCAGGAATGTCAACTTACGATCCGACAAGCTGCTCCGATTGTATATCGATTGATTTTCAAAGTGTTAATTATGTAAAAATGGATGAAAAGGGTTACATTTTTTCGGTGACCTCTCCTGAAAATAAAAAACTGGCAGTTGTACAGGATACGGTTTTCAAAATCATTCGCATTCCATGGTCGGAATCGGGTATGGAAATGTGGCACCTTCCTGCTTTTGTCAGCAAAAGGGAAACACCAGTCTTTTTACCGGCAATCAGATCCGACAATCGTAAAATAGTCATGGAATATCCTTCAAAATTACGTTTTATAGGGAATAATACCCATTTTTTCATTGAAAATGAGGCAGGTAGTTTTTTCTTTGACATCAGCAAAAAAGGGAAAAAACTTATTATTCAGAGAAAAATCCAGTTTAACAAACAGATAATTGAACCAGACAGTTATCAGAAATTAAAAGAGCTGATTGCATTTTGGCAATCTGAAAAATTCAATACACTTTATTTTACAGGTAAATAATAACAAAATGGGAATTTTCGGTATTTTCAGAAATAAGGAAAAAGAAATTGAACAGGAACAAAAACTTGAAGCAAGCCTTGAAAAGACAAAAACTTCGTTTTTCAGTAAAATAACAAAAGCTCTTGTCGGGAAGTCAACTGTTGATGACAGTTTTCTTGACGAGCTTGAAGAAATATTGTTATCCTCAGATGTGGGTATCGAAACAACCGTAAAAATCATTGACAGGCTGGAAAAACGGGTGAGCAGGGAAAAGTATTTCAACACCGATGAGGTAATAGGTATTCTTAAGGAAGAGATCATCAAAATGCTTTCAGAGCATGAGGGTACAATGGATGTGAGCTTTGATTTTCCTGAAAATATTAAACCTTACATCATCATGGTAGTTGGTGTAAATGGGGTAGGGAAGACAACAACCATCGGAAAACTTGCATATCAGTTCAGACTGATGGAAAAAGAAGTTTTTGTTGGTGCAGGCGATACATTCCGTGCCGCAGCAGTTGACCAGTTGAAAATCTGGGGTGAACGTGCCGGAGTCCAGGTTATCAGCAGGGGAATGGGCAGCGATCCGGCTTCTGTTGCGTATGATACTGTTAAGTCGGCTGTTACAAAAAATGCAGATGTAGTTATTCTGGATACAGCTGGCAGGCTTCATAATAAAATTAATCTGATGGCTGAACTTGAAAAAGTGGACAGGGTCATTAAGAAAGTAGTGCCTGATGCACCACACGAAACAGTGCTCATTCTGGATGCCTCCACCGGCCAGAATGCTATTGAACAGGCAAGACAATTTATCAAAGCAACAAAAGTCAATACTTTGGCTATTACAAAACTGGATGGCACGGCAAAAGGCGGAGTGATTCTGGGAATTGTCGATCAGTTTAAAATCCCTGTAAAATATATTGGTGTAGGTGAAAAAATTGAAGACCTGCAACTCTTTGATAAGCGAAAATTCGTGGAATCGCTTTTTAAGACCTCATAATTTGTAATCATTTCAGATGAAGAGAATTAATGTTTTTACGTTTGGATGTGCTAAAAATCTCTATGATTCTGAGGTTTTAATGGGGAAACTCAGTCAGATTGGCTATGAGGTGGTTCATGAAAAGGAGCTTGAGGAAGAGGATATAGTCATTGTCAATACCTGTGGTTTTATCAATGATGCCAAACAGGAATCTGTCAATGCCATATTTGAATTTATTGAAAAAAGAAACAGGGGACTGATAAAAGATATTTTTGTATTTGGCTGTCTTTCAGAAAGATATAAAGTCGAGTTACAGAAAGAAATACCTGAAATAAAAAATTTTTTCGGGGTTTTCAGTTTTGATGAAATTATTAAAGCCATTGAACCCGGCTTGCTGGTGCCAAAAGGATATTCGAGAAAACTATCAACACCGGGACATTATGCATATCTGAAAATTTCGGATGGATGCGATCAGAAATGCTCGTTTTGTGCCATACCGCTTATTAAAGGAAAACACAAATCGACTCCCATTGATACCTTGATCGAAGAAGCTAACTGGCTTGCACAGAAAGGAGTCAAAGAACTGATATTGGTTTCGCAGGACAGCTCTGCCTACGGACTCGACCTTTACGGTCAGCGAAAGCTCGTAGAATTAGTATCACAGCTTGCAGAAATAAATGAATTTGAATGGATTAGATTACATTACCTGTATCCTTCAGGACTTCCGCTCAGACTGATAGATTTGATGGCTGCTAATGAAAGAATCTGCCAATATGTTGACCTGCCTGTTCAACATATTTCTGATAATGTGCTCAGGGCAATGAAAAGAGGGTTTACTTCTGTTAAAACCTACAGGCTGCTCGAAGAAATAAAAAAACGTGCACCTCAGGCTGCGCTCCGTACGACATTGCTTGTCGGACATCCGGGAGAAAGCGATGATGATTTTGAAGAGTTGTGTGATTTTGTGAAAGAGGTAGAATTCGACAGACTCGGTGTTTTCGAATATTCAGATGAAGAAGGCACTGCAGCCTACCGGCTTAAAAATAAAATCGACAGGTATCAGAAACAGGAAAGGGCTTCCGTCATCATGGCTATCCAGCAGTCTGTTTCGCTTAAAAAGAATGAATCTTTTGTCGGGAAAAACATTAAAGTATTGATTGACAGGCTTGAAAACAATCATTACATCGGAAGAACTGAATTTGATTCCCCTGAAATTGACCATGAAGTCTTGGTCAAAAGCCGTAAAAAACTCTTGACGGGAGAATTTTATCAGGTCAGAATTACAGGATTTTCTTATCATGATTTAATGGCTAAATATCCTGCAAATGATTGATAATCAGTCGGATATATTTGAAAATCGATTTCTCGGGTTTATTGAAGCAAACCATTTGTGTCAAAAATCTGATAATTTGCTATTAGGTGTCAGCGGTGGGGTGGATTCGATGGTGATGATGCATTTGTTTCAAAAATATGGCTTCAGGATAAATGTCGGCCATGTCAATTTTTTGTTGCGCGGTGAAGAATCCGACAAGGAAGAACTTTTTGTAAAAGAATATTGTAACAAACACAAAATCAATTTTTTTTCAGTAAAATTTGAAACAGCTGCCTTTGCCGGGAAGCATCATCTTTCCATCGAAATGGCAGCAAGAAAGCTTAGATATGATTGGTTTTCGGAGATTTGTAAAAAAAATAGTTTTGATAAAATTGCCGTTGCCCACAATAAAAATGACCATGTCGAAACAGTTTTGCTAAACCTTTGCAGGGGGACTTCTTTAAAGGGTCTCAGAGGAATCTTGCCTTCCGTTAATAAAATCATACGCCCCATGTTATCTTTCTCAAGAAGTGAAATTGAAGCCTATGCACAGAAGGAAAATATTCTGTATTCAGTTGATTCTTCAAATAAAAATATCAGTTTTCACCGCAACAGAATTCGCCTGAAGATTATTCCTGAACTTGAAAAAATTAATCCTTCACTGACCGAAACGGTTTATCGGAATTCGCTGATATTGTCTAAAATAAACCATTTTCTGGAAGAAAAAATGGGAGAGGCCTCAGAAAAAATTGTTTCCTCCAGGGATCAGACAATCAGAATAGATTTGATTGAATTAAACAAAACCGGCCATTCCGAAATTTTGCTTTATAAAATCCTTGAAGCTTATGAGCTGAATTTCAGTCAGTTTGAGCAAATTATCAAGCTGACCTCCGCACAAACAGGTAAACAAGTCTGTTTTAACAATTTCCTTTTTTGCAAAGACAGAAATTCTCTGACAGTAAGTCCGTACGTTCCTGATAATGAAGAGATTAATGAAATATATTTTAATTTCACACAACAATCTGAAGATTTTGGCAATCTGAGAATTGAATTGCTTGATTTTCACCCCGGAGAAGATTTGAAAAACAGCAAGGTGGCTTATGTAGATGCCGATAAAGTTGTATTTCCATTAATCCTCCGCAACTGGGCTTCTTCTGACCGTTTTATTCCTTATGGAATGAATGTTGAAAAGAAAGTCAGTGATTTTCTGACAGATATAAAAATTCCGGTACATGAGCGGAAAAAGATAAAAGTTTTAATTTCCGGTAAAAATATCATCTGGATTGCAGGGATTCGGATTGCTGATCCCGTTAAAATTTCTGAAGAAACGAAAAAAATTTTAAAGATAAGCCTCAAAAACAATAACTTATGAAAAACAATTTAGTCTTATTGCTTGTGTTGTTACTGCCTTTTTACGGCTCAGCACAAAACCTGTTTAACGGAGAGCCTGTTTTTCAAACAGATATTGAAGTGAAGTCCACAAGTGTGAAAGATCAGGCAAATTCCGGTACCTGCTGGGCTTTTGCAACAATCTCATTCATTGAATCAGAACTTCTTAGGATGGGAAAAGGTGAATATGACCTATCTGAAATGTATATTGTCAGGAATACTTACCCGGTAAAATGTGAAAATTATCTTCGCTTACACAAGACTGCCAACCTTGGCAGAGGAGGACAGGCTCATGATGTTTTGAATGCCATTAAAAGAGATGGATTAGTTCCGGAAGAAGTTTTTAAAGGAATACAGTATCCGTCTGCAGGACATAATCATGAGGAACTGGATGCGGTTTTGAAAGCTGTCAGTGATGTTCTTTTTTCTCAGAAGAAAAATGATGCTACTTTAGGTATTAATCTGATAAACAATATATTGGATCTTTACCTGGGGAAGAAACCGGAGACTTTTATGTTTAAAAACAAAGCATATTCACCAAAATCATTTTGGGAATCGTTCGGAATAGATGTAAACGATTATGTAGAATTCACCTCCTATTCCTGCTATCCGTTTAATTCTTTTATCGATCTTCAGATTCCTGATAACTGGTCACACGATAAATACTATAATATTCCGATCGATGACCTGATGGCTGTCATTGATTTAGCCCTGCAGAAAGGGTATTCTGTCTGTTGGGATGGTGATGTTTCAGGAAGTGATTTTTCATCAAAAAAGGGAATTGCCACTTTAGATATTTCAGTTTATCCGAAAGTTACTCAGGAAAACAGGCAGGCTTCTTTTGATCATCTTTCAACTACTGATGACCATTTGATGCATATTGTAGGCATTGCTCACGATCAATATGGTAATAAATATTACAAAGTGAAAAATTCGTGGGGAACAGATAATAAATACAATGGATTCTGGTATTTAAGCGAGTTTTATGTCAGATTAAATACTGTTGCTGTGATGGTCAATAAAAATGCTTTGCCTGAGAAAATAAATAAAATAATTGATAAATGATTTTGAATTTGCAATCCCTTGATTGCTGAGATTTCGTAAGAACGGGTTTGTTCTCAAAACTCATCAGAGTTTTGTTTCTTCATTTTTAAAATTAATTCCCAATTTGAATTTTGCTGTTTCAATTTAGTTTTCTTAATATGTTGAAAATCAATCACTTTTCTTATGGCATATTTATTAATTAATGTATAGTCCATTTATCATCATTTAACATTGTACTATGCGAAGTTTACTTTTATTGCCTGCATTAGTTATAATTGTAATTAATTTAGCATTTTCCCAGTCTCCGGCTTCAAATCCTTATGGCGTTGATTTGGACAATTCAAATGATTATGTATCAATACCTCATGATAACAGCCTGAGCCTAACCAATACATTTACCATTAGTTTCTGGGTCTATCCAAGAAATGTTTCTGCAAATGTTCCTTTTATCCGTAAAAGGCAAAGCTCAGGATATACACCCACAAATTATGCTATTGACCTGGGAAGTAGCGGACAACTCAGGTTTTTTCTGTACGATAATACAAATACTGCCAGAGGAATTCTGACAGGTGGACCAACACTCACTGCAAATACATGGTATCACATTACAGGTGTTTTTGACAAAAACTTAGGGAGTGATAATTTTAAGCTTTATCTGAATGGAGAACTGGTCAAAACGGCAACATGGACAGGAACGGTATTAACTGATACCTATCCCCTGATTATCGGATATAACCACAGCCATGCTACCAATGCAATTATCGATGAAGTATCAATTTGGAAAATTGCTTTAACTCAAACCCAGATACAGGCAAGAATGTATCAGATACTTGATCAGGATGACCCTCAATACCCGAACCTTGTAGGGTACTGGCGTTTCGATGAAGGAACCGGTACGACTACAGATGATGTCGTAAATGGACTGGATGGCACATTAATGAACGGTGCCACATGGAACAATAACGTTGCACCTGTTGCTTATACCGATCACGCTTTGTATTTTAACGGAGTTAATCAGTACGTTGATTTTTCTTCACCTGCTTCATTAAATATTACTTCCGCCATTACACTTGAAGCATGGATTAAACCCCGTTCTTTCGGTAACAATGAAGCCATTATTGATAAACTGAAAGACATCAGCCCTCAGGGAGGCTATAATCTGAGTGTCATGGGCACTAAAAAAGTATCATTTAAAATGCATCTTGCTTCCGGTGCATTTGAACTCCAAAGTATTTCTACACTTGATACGGGTATTTGGTATCATATTTCTGCTACTTATGATGGAACAACAGCTAAAATTTATATAAACGGAGTACTTGATAATTCATCTTCTGTTTCTTCATCAATCGCTTCAAATACTGAAAAGATTTATGTTGGTTATGATGATGCTGATACCAGTCGCCATTTTCATGGTTACATATCAGAGGTAAGAATCTGGAACACTGCCCTTACGGCTGATGACATATCTAACCGTATGGTAATTAAATGGATAAATGAAACTGATGCCAAGTGGAGTTTTCTGCAAGCCTACTGGAAATTTGATACGGGCAAAGGGATAAAAGCCTATGATGGTAGTAAAAACGAAAATACGGGTACTCTTATTAATTCACCGGTATGGGTTCCTGTGAATATTTCGTTTGATTTGACATGGCAGGGTTATTCTGAGGAATTTCATGATCCGAATAACTGGTTACCCAAAATGGTTCCTAATGCTTTGACAAACTGTATCGTTCCTGCAAGAAACTTTGATCCTGAAGTTACCGTCAATTCAACATGCCGGAACCTTATTATCCAGCCGGATGCTGCTGTGGTAATTAAAATAAATAAAACCTTAACTGTAAAAGGTGATGTAACTATTAATTCAAGCACAAACTATACGGGTTATCTGGTTGCTTATGGTACTTTACAGGTAGATGGAGTCTGTTATTTCAACAGGTATTTAACCGCAAATGGATGGCATTATGTTTCATCCCCGGTAAATAACGGTAATTCAAATACTTTTCTGGGCAGTGCACTTTATACCTATAATGAACCAACTGCCTCTTGGACTAAAATTGGGAGCAATACAACGCTGACTAATTTCAAAGGATATGATGTCTATTACAAAAACACGAATAAAACAGTTACTTTTTCAGGTACATTTAATTCCGGAAGCTATTCTGCATCCTTAACCAGAGTAACCGATGGGTTCAATTTTATGGGAAATCCTTATCCTGCTACCATCGACTGGGATGCTACCCAGGGTTGGACAAAGATAAATGTCAATAATGCCATTTATATTTGGGATGCTTCCATCAATAATTATTGTGAATATGTAAACGGTGTCAATAATAATTGTGTCGGTCGTTATATACCACCAACAATGGCCTTTTGGGTACAATGTAATAATGCTGGAGGAGGGACACTTGGTATTTCACCCACTGTTCAGCATAATTCTGCTGCTTCTTTCAGAAATGATGGAAATGATAAAGAAAAAGAGTATTTGAAAATAAAAGTGATAGGCACTGATTATTCAGATGAAACCTCTATTGTACTCGACAACAGTGCAAGTACAGATTTTGATGGCGAATTCGATGCTTTAAAAATCATGAACCCGGTTTTGAATATGCCGGATGTCTATACGCTGTCGACCGATAACAAAGAAATTTCCATTAACTCTTTACCTTTTAATCAAACAATGACATTACCTCTCTATGTCAAAATTGGTATTTCCGGCCCTGTCACTATCAGGGCTGATGTACAGAAATTATTGACAGACAAGTATGTTTTACTTGAAGATTTATTCCTGAATAAAATTCACGATTTCCGTACCGGTGATTATCTTTTTGAAGGAAATATTGGAGATAACCCTAACCGGTTTAAAATACATATCCTTCAAAATCAGTCTATTAATGACAATACTACAGGATTTAAAGAACAAAAAGATTTACCGGTTGTTTATGCACACCAATCGGCAATTTATGTGAATACCAATGATGAAAACTACCATGTGTCGGTGATTGACCTGAATGGTAAAACTATTTTAAACAAAAATAATCTTAACGGATTTTCTGTAATTCACACCGATTTGCCTCAAGGTATTTATTTTGTAACTATTAACAATAACAATGGAAATTATACCTCAAAAGTTCTTTTAAAATAATTTTTTATTTCGCATCAGTACTATTTTGAAAATCCCGGACATTTGTTAATTTTGTCTGGGATTTTTTTATTATTTATTGATGCTTTTACTCAAAAAACAAGATCATCAAAGGGCAGCCATTTATTTGGCTGAGTTTATCGTCATAGTTTTTCTTTTAGGATTTTACCTGAAAGGCTTTTATTATGGCAATTTTCTGATAAAGCAAGCCAAGCTGGTTTTAATCATTTTAGGTGCTGTATATCTGATTATCGTTCTACCTATTAACCTTTTAAAGGATAATCATGAAACACTCTTTAAGGGCAATGTTGTATTATCAGTTTCATTAAGGTTTTTAAAATTTCTCTTTAACAAAAATTATTTTTCATCAAAATACAGATTTTTTGAATCTCAGGAGGAAAAACAAAAGTTTTTATTTTTCCTGGTTAAGATTATTTTTATTCCCATCATGTTGAATTATTTCATTATGTATGTTGTTGACCTGTATGATTTTTTTACAAACCTGACAGATTTCAGCATCATTTTTACTCAATTCACATGGTTCTTTCTCCTGACCTATATTATTTTCAGTATTGATACGCTTTTCTTTAGTTTTGGCTATATTGTCGAAAGCAAAAAACTTAATAATGTGGTAAAATCGGTTGACCCTTCTATACTTGGTTGGCTATCCGCTTTGTCTTGTTACAAACCATTTAATAGTGTTACTTACCATCTTTTCCCTTTGTTTACAAATGAGAATATTTTTTGGATAAATAATACTGTTACAACCTTAATTTACCTCATGGTTTTGGTCTTCTACTTGATTTTCGTTTGGTCCACCATAGCGCTTGGATATAAATGCAGTAATTTAACCAACAGAGGGATTGTTTCAAGAGGCCCTTATCGTTTTGTCAGGCATCCTGCCTACATATCGAAAGTGCTGGCATGGTGGATATTTTGTATCCCGATTTTTAATTTAAAAGTATTAATAAGCATGATAATCTGGTCATTGATTTATTTTATTCGGGCATATACTGAAGAAAGACATCTTTCTGCCGACCCGGATTATATTAATTACTGTGGAAAAGTTAAATTTCGATTTATTCCTTATGTATATTAATTTTGCAACAAATAGTATATGCTTCTTTCTCAAAATGAAAAATAATTTTCATTGATAAAAAGGTTAATATAATTTGGCACAGTTTTATCATAAATACAGCGGAAAAATTCATTGCATGAAATTTGAATTTTTAAAATTGATGAATTTTGAAACAAATTTTTTATTACCTTTGTTACGGGATGCAGTAAGCTATGAATAAGATAAAAACAATAATTACTATCATATTTTTTGTTGCGGCAACAAGCTTTTTATCCTACGCCCCACCTTCAGGAAGTTGGAATCCGGGACAAACTGAGCCAACAGTACCACTTCATGGTGGTATTTTTTTCCTTCTTGGGATGCTTATAGCTTATTTTGGAAGAAAATTATTTGCTCAGAAAAAAGATGACCCATCTTAAAAAATTATTTTTTAATCTCTTTGTTATTTCTCAAATCCCCTTACCTTTGCATCTTCAAAAAATGCCGGTGAAGTAGCTCAGTTGGTAGAGCAACGGACTGAAAATCCGTGTGTCGGCAGTTCGATTCTGCCCTTCACCACATCAGGCCCCTTGCGGGGGCTTTTTTATTAATTTTGAATGAAGTCATGAAAAAAATTTTTTACTGATAACTCCTTGTAAATAAGCAAAATATGAAATTTTATCAGACAAAAGACATTAGAAATATTTCATTGCTGGGCGGCCCGGCTACCGGAAAAACTACGCTTGCCGAGTGTATGTTATTTGAAGGTAAAGTAATAGACAGAAGAGGTACTATAGAAGCAAAAAATACTGTATCCGATTATCGTCCCATTGAGCATGAACGTTTAAATTCTGTTGTGGCTTCTATTCTGTTTACAGAATTTAACAATAAAAAGATAAATATTATTGATGCTCCTGGTTTTGATGATTTTATAGGAGAAACCATTACAGCCATGCGGGTTTCTGACGTAAGCCTGATTTTAATTCATGGTAATAATGGAATAGAAGTCGGGACTGAACTAGCCTGGCGAAATAGTTCAAATGCCGGACAGCCTGTTGTATTTGTCATCAACCATCTTGACCACGAAAAGGCCGATTTTGATGAAATAATGCGTCAGGCAAAAGATTATTTCGGCAGTAAAGTCGCACAGATTCAATATCCGGTGAATGCAGGAAAAGATTTCAATGCTATCATTGATGTCTTATCCCAAAAATTATATAAGTATCCGGCAACGGGTGGAAAGCCTGAGATCACAGCCCTCCCTGAATCTGAGAAAGCAAAAGTAGAAGAAATCAGAAACAATCTGATTGAAGCAGCTGCAGAAAACGATGAAGAATTGATGGAAATCTTCTTTGAAAAAGGCACTCTTACAGATGAAGAGCTTTTCAAAGGGATAACAAATGGAATTATTAAACGGGAGTTGTTCCCGGTTTTCTGTACTGCTGCCAAAAATAATATAGGTGTTTATCGTTTGCTGGAGTTTATCACTGAAGTTTTTCCTTCACCGGAATTATTGCCATTAAAAAGTTCATCAGGGAAAATTATTCCTTGTAATGCAGCCGGTCCTTTTGCAGGTTTCGTGTTCAAAACAACTTATGAAGAACATTTGGGAGAAATGATATTCTTACGTGTGGCCAGTGGCGAAATTACAGAATCCTATGATTGTGAAAACCTGAACAATGGTACCAAGGAACGTGTCAGTCAGTTATTTGCTGTAGCTGGGAAAAAGCGGGAGAAAATCGAGAAAGCAGTTGCCGGTGATATTATTGCTACTATTAAATTAAAAAATACAGGCACAGGACACACCCTTGCCGACAAATCTGTTTCAGAACCTGTTGAAAAAACAGCTTATCCGGAACCAAGATACAGGGTAGCTATTAAATCAGTCAATACTGCAGATGATGAAAAGCTGGCATCTGTTCTTCAGCGAATGAATGCATCTGACCCCACTTTGATTTTTGAATATAGTAAAGAACTGAAACAAATGCTGTTGCATGGTCAGGGGGAACAACACATAAATATTGCTAAATGGCATCTTGATAATGAATTTAAAATTCCAACTGAATTTTTAGTGCCCAAAATACCTTACAGAGAAACCATTACTTCTGTGTCGCAAGCTACTTACCAGCATAAAAAACAATCAGGAGGGGCAGGTCAGTTTGGGCAGGTCAGTCTCATCATTGAACCCTATGAACCATCCAAACCCAAACCTTCGACTTTCAAATTAAAACAAACCATTTATCATTCTTCAGTTACCCAGATGCAGATTAATAAAGCAGAAACTGAAGTCTCAGTCAACATCAGGGGAGAGGAAGAAATGGATCTGCCATGGGGAGGAAAACTTGTTTACTACAATGCCATCGTGGGTGGTGTCATTGATGCAAGGTTTTTACCTGCCATTTTAAAGGGAATTATGGAGAAAATGGAAGAAGGGCCGCTTACAGGTTCTTATGCACGTGATATTCGGGTTACTGTTTACGATGGGAAAATGCATCCGGTAGATTCCAATGAAATTTCTTTCAAACTTGCAGGTCGAACCGCCTTTTCCTATGCATTTAAACATGCCAATCCAAAATTGCTTGAACCTATTTACAGGGTTGAAGTCTTTTTACCGGAAGAAAGAATGGGTGACATCATGACCGATCTTCAGGGCAGACGTGCATTAATACTGGGAATGGAGCGTGAAGGACATTATCAGAAAATTATTGCTAAAGTTCCATTGGCAGAAATGAATAAATATTCCACTGCCTTAAGTTCTCTGTCGAACGGAAGAGCTACCTATACCATGAAATTTGAAGAATATGCACAGGTGCCACCGGATATTCAGGAAAAATTGCTGAAAGAATACGAAGAAAGCAAGAAAGAAGAAGAATAAGCATAATAAATTCTCACTACTAAAGCTCATTGGATATCCTTTTTCAATGAGCTTTTTTTATTTTCATACAGACAACCATTAATATTACTTTTGCGTCAAAAAAGACAAATGCCAGATGGACAATGAAAAAGTCAATAAAGAGGAGTTTCAGTTGGTGCAGCAATGTATCAAGGGAAATCATCTGGCACAACAAAAACTTTTTAAAAAATACTACAGTCTGATGTTAGGTGTTTGTCTCAGATATGCCAATAATCGCGAGGATGCAAAGGAAATCCTTCAGGAAGGTTTTATTAAAATCTTCAGGCATCTTGAGACATTTAAATTTGAAGGAACACTCATCAGCTGGATGAAAAAAATCATGGTTAATACAGCCATTGATAAATACAGAAAAAAAATCACGGAACCTGAGCAGATCTCACTTGAAAATACAAATGAAAGCGATCCGGCTGAAGATATGTTATCCCGGTTAACGACTGAAGACCTCCTGAATTGTATCAATCAGTTGCCATTAGGATACCGTACCATCTTCAATCTGTATGTCATCGAAGGTTATTCTCACAAAGAAATTGGAGAAAAGCTTGGCATATCTGAAGGAACCTCCAAATCACAACTTTTCAAAGCCAAACAAAGCCTGCAGGAAATGATAAAAAAGATGTTTTCGTAAATGTCAGATAAAAACTTACATATTGATAATTTTTTAGGCCACTTCAGGGAAAAGCTGGATAATTATTCACCGGAAGTTCCTGAAAATGAAATCCTTCAGATGTGGGATAGTGTCAGTAACCAAATTTCTGTCAACCCTGCAACATCTTCAAGCCCCTTTTCAAAACATTTGAACATTAAATCTTTGGGAATCATTAGTGCCGGAATAACTATTACAGTTACTGCCCTTTTGATTATCAGCAATATTGACAAAAATAACGGGATTAACAATTCAACTCAAAATAATGACGAGATAGTTGTTCATACTGATTCTTTCTCAAGTCAAAATTCAGATGAAAACAAAAAAGCTGACGAAATAGAAAAAAAAGCTCATGTTTTGACAATTCCTGAGTTTAAAACTGACAATAGTCAGACAGGCAGAAATGAATTTGAAAATAACTCAATTTCAGATCAAAGCTCTGTACTGGATTATACGAAGAATACAACTACCCAATCATCATTTCCAGAGGTAATATTTTCAGACACAATACTTTGTGAAGGTGATAATCTGAGGATTTCGTTCAATCCTGTTTCAAAATTTGATGATATTGACATCACGTTGATTCTACCAGATCAGCAAATAAATAGTTTCAGAGGAGTAAAAAATTACAGGTTTGATAAACCCGGGACTTACTATATTTACATTATCTGTTCCATGGATAATCAGATAATAAAGAAGATACAGAAAATTTATATTCAACCTAAGTCATTTGCACAGTTTGGATTTGATAACACAAACGAAAGAGAAGTTAAGTTTTCAAATCTTACTACAAATGCCGATCATTATTTATGGGATTTTGGCGATGGAACTTCTTCGGCACTGACTCACCCCAGACATATTTACCAATACGGTGGAACCTTTACAGTCAGATTAGTGGCTGAAAATAAATTCGGATGTAAATCAGAGATCACAAAAGATATTTTAGTCAGGGCAAATTCTGTATTGAAAGAACCATATATCCCCAATTATTTTTCACCGGATGGAGATGGAGTTGATGATTATTATTATATTACTATTGAAGGCGAGACCTTTTTTGAACTGGAAATTACAGACAGATATGGGAATAAGGTATTTTCTTCAAAATCAAAAGACAAGAAATGGGATGGGACAAATGAGGTAACAGGGAAAATATGTGATGAAGGGCAATACTTTTACTTTTTGCAGTATAAAACTGCTGAAGCAAACTCAATTGAAAAAAAATCAGGAACAATCTATTTGAAAAGAATAAAATAATTTAGTTTTGTAATGTTAAAATTAATAGCCATGGAAAATTTTAAAAAGCTTCGGAATGTTGTTTTTATTGTGATGACGCTGCTTTTGCTTGGCAATTGGGCGTATTCACAGTGTACACTGACGGCTTCGCAAACAAAAGTTTGCCGGGGAACTTCAGTGCTTTTCTCTTTTCCGTCCACCATCAGTTATGACCATCTGTTGTGGGACTTTGGTGATGGTTCAACCAGTATTCAGAAACAGAATTCAATATCCTACATTTACGACACTTTTGGTACTTTTACCGCATGCATTACTTTGTACAATGCAGACAATTCAGTAAAATGCGGACCAAGTTGTGTTACGATAACAGTGTTTGATAAGCCCGATGCTGATCTGATACTCCCTTCAGTGACTACAATGTGTTTTGAGACAAACCATTTTTGTTTCACTGATAACTCCAAACCCGGGAAGAGCAATACTCCTATTGCTACTTATTTATGGGACTTTGGAAATGGTGATACCAACACCGCAAAAAATCCATGTTATTCTTATCCGCAGTCCGGGGTTTATTCTATTATCCTGACCGTTACAGATACCAATAAATGTTGGGATACTGCTTCAAAAGTTACCAGTATTGTGGTCTTACCCAAACTGAACCCACGTTTTTCGACACAGTTTAAAATCGGATGTCCCGAAACACCTGTTAAATTTACCAACCAGACAGATACTACGGGGAAATGTATTACCGAATGGATATGGGATTATGGAGACGGAACACGCGATACACAGACAACATTTGATCCTACACCATGGACACATGTATATAAGAAAGACGGGACATTTAATCCAAGACTCATTGTTAAAACCTGCCATGGCTGTATTGACAGTTTAATTAAATTTTCCGGAGCTAAAAATATTTTCTATTATTTCGACATTAAAAAATCTGAAAGCGGACCCATTTGCTGGCAAGACAATAACCTTTGTTTTGCCCAGAAACCACGTCCAAATGCTTATTATTGGTTATGGAATTTTGATGATCCGCCTTCCCAGTTGTTGAATACCAATGATGAAGACTGGGAACCATGCCATCATTATACCGCACCGGGCGTTTATCACATTACATTGAAAATATGGGAACCAAACTGTATCAGAGATACTGTTTTCTGTACCTATATTCCACTAAAAGGTCCCCAGGCAATTATCAATATGCCTTCCCCTCCATTCCCACCAAATAATCAGAATCAGGCTAAACCAATTCCTGTAAGTTTCTGGCATGCAGCAAGTACCCGGTGCTGGAATCCAAACCTTGATCCTGTTGATTATGTTACAAGAACCCAGGTGGCTAAATATCAGGTTGGGAAAATTGATTATTATTGCAATAGTTTACTGGATTCCGCCAATTTTGATACGGTATATAAACCATATCCCTGTCCGTTAGGCAATACCATTGCTACACGAATAAACTATCCATTGCTTTCCAATCCGGTTAAAACAGATATTCTTTATGACAGTATTCAGGAAACTCCGGGAAAATGGACACCCGGTACCCCTTTGCCTCCTGGTATTCTGAACGGTACTGTCTATTTCCCAAAAAGCGGAAGTGTCAACCTGCAAACCATGCACGATACTGATCTGAACATCCACAACTGTACAGCGCCCAACTATGTGAGATTTACGAACAATTCTTACAAATACAGGATGTATTATGCGATTGACAATTCACCATTTGATTATTTCCAGTATCCTAATAAGCAAAAGGAAATAAAATTTGATGAATGTTACAATCCTTCCTATCCGTGGGCCAGCGATAGTATGCTCTATTTCTGGGATTTTGCTGACGGAACAGCCAAACCATGTACTTCAACCGTTCAGAAACCGGATATAAATTGTCAGTATTCAACGGAAGTAGCTCCCTGGCACTTGTATAAAGAACCAGGTTGCTATTCTGTAACATTGACTGTCATTGACACAGTAACAGCCTGTTCTAGTGAAGCCAGTGTGAATATTGTCATGGAACCACCCTGGTCAGGATGGGACACTACATCTTATGGTGCCATGGAGAGGGCTCTGAATAAAATACTTCCCGAACGTATCGCTGATCCTACCAAAAGAAGATACAATGGTATGTGGAATGGAAGTAGCCCTTACATTGATTATAATAACCAGTTGATTTCTCCCAGAACATTTACTGATACTACTGTTAATCCGAACAAAACCTATGACATCAGACGTGGTGTCAGATTGAATGGAGTCCCTTGTGTGGGCCAAAACTATCCGCAAATACCAAATTTCCAGGAAACACGACCTACCTGTGACCGCCAGTTCTGGTGGATGGTATTCGACTCTGCTTCCAGAGGTTTCGGTACATGCGATACGCCTACCGTAAAATGCACCGAAACTACTTATCTTGACTTCGATCTTGACAATATTAAAGAAAGTGTTCAGAAACACCAGACTATCAGTTGTCAGTGGGTAGATATGATTACCTTCATGATGATGGGTAATCAATGGATATACGGAAAGGGAGGATGGAAAACCCTTGGGCTGATTCTGAAAACAGGAGATTGTTTCGATACTTTCTGGTATCATAACTATAAGTATATTGCCGACCTCAATTATGGATTCAATTTAAATGATCCCAACAAATATGGTTTCATGAGGGCACCTAATAATCAACTATTCCCCGTTCCCGGTAAATACCCAAGAATGAATTATCAGGCTCAGGAGCATTACAAGATTTGTCCGAATTCTCAGGCTATTTTAACTGTTAATGATACAAACCAGGTGGGTATTACTGAGTTTAAATTCTTTATCGACAAGTTTTTCCCTCCAACCACGCCCCAGTGGCCTGATGTACACATGGAAGACAGTTGTCAGAAAACCGTTGATACGGTTTGGAAAAAAGTTGGTAATAACTGGGTAATCGATACGATTTATAAACGTGATACCATTTATTATATGTGCCATAAGGACTCCTTTACCATCGATCCGTTTACCAATAAAAAGGTTTACACCATGTGTTTCACCTATCCTGATTTTACCAAAGGAGGAAAATGGGTCAAATCTGAATGGCAGCTTATTACTTCGATGGGCTTCATACCAATTGATACTTTCCCGCAGCTAACCTTGCGCGACTCATTCTTTATGAAACAGGCCGGTGCTCCCCGTAAACAAAGGATTGAACCAGACTGGAGTCTGACCGTCCCTGGGAAATACTACGTTACTGCTACTATTCGGAATGTTTATGGTTGTGCTTCAGGTGGTTCTGCACAGATTATCGTGGGACATTATGCTGACTTCGAAGCAGACGACCGTATTATCTGCTATGAGGGAGGTGGCGATACCGTTACATTCACTCACATGGTACGTTATTTCTGGATTAAAGTATTTCCATTTGACCCGGATTTGAATCCCAATGAATACTGGGTCGATCCGACCAACTTCCTTGGAACTTTTGACCCGGCATTCGGTACCCGTAATGGGGCCCCTGCTCCTCCATCCTTCATCGAAAAAGTTGAATGGGACTTCGGTGATGGCACAGGTTGGCACCGCAATCCTAACCTGACTGATAAGATTCAATGGGTATTTAATAAACCTCAGGATTATACCATTAAAATGAGGACAACAGACAGCAATGGTTGTGTGCAAATTCTTGAACGTAAAAATTACATCAAGGTGATTGGTGTAATTGCTGAATTTGATACGGCAGCTTCTCCGGAGGTTTGTGCCCCTCAACCGGTTAAATTCCTTGACAAATCTATTGGTTTGAATATTTACAAATACATTTATGACAAAAACGGGCAGGTTATGGATTCTACCAAGGTGGACAGTGTGGTGAACTGGAGATGGGATTTCTATGATGGTGTTTATGCCTCACAATATAGTTATTTAAAAGATCCGGTTCATACCTATACTAAAAACGGGACCTATAATGTCAGATTGATTGTCAAAATGAGTAACGGATGTGTGGATACCATTGAAAAACCTTCGTATATCAATATTTTAGGCCCGAAACCCAAATTCTGGCTTTACAAAAACGGTAACTTTGTTTATTCAGACACAATCTGTGAAGGGGAATATATCGTTGTTTATGACTCATCTGAAGAAGTTACTGAATGGCAGTTTAATAAAGGTGACGGGACATTCTTCTCCGATACATCAAGACCGGGGAACAGACAATGGGCAATTCAATATACAAAAGCCGGTGTTTACCACATTGTACTCAACGGTACGGCAAAAGTGTTCTTCCCTGTACCTTCACCCGGATATTGGGGCAATTGTACACAGATTTATGGAGATACCAATGTCCATCCTGACGATCCTTACTTTACCGTGGTTGTTAATGCCATTCCACCAAGCAAATTCACCGGGGATACTATTATCTGCGATGGTACCGTTGCCAGATTTACCGATCAATCCGATAATGCTTATCCTTCGCTTACTTGGAATTTTGGTGATGGAACAGGATATTTTAACCATCCACCGAAAGCAACTGTTACACATCAGTTTACAAGCGGTAATTCTTATGATACTATTTACACGGTTGAGCTGAATGGTTCAGGGGTAGCTTGCCCGGATAAAATCAAGTATATGGATATCAGGGTAATGAAAGCTGATGCCGTTCTTGATATTGCCGAAAATAAAATGCCTATCTACACCTTTGATAATAAATCTAAAGGTGGTAACAGGTATAAATGGACGGTAACAGGTACATCTGATGACGGTTCAAAAACCTATAATGAAGAATACCTGACACAGAGCAAGGATAAATATGTATTCAACTTTGAGAACTATAAAGGGACATTCCAGGTTTGCCTGTGGACATGGATTGATGTTCCCGGACTGAACGGATGTCAGGATACTCAATGTATTACGGTGAAAAACTTCTTTGAAGTTGAACTCGATATTCCTAACGTCTTTACTCCGGGTAATGCCGATGGTGTTAATGATGTCTTCAAAATCAAGTCGAAGAGTGTTGAATACTGGGATCTCACCATTTACAACCGCTGGGGAGAAAAAATGTTCTGGACTGATGATCCTGAAAATCATTGGGATGGCACAAATATGAATACAGGAAAACCTGCTCCGGGTGGCACCTACTACTATGTATTAAACTACCAGCTACGTGGTGAACCCAGAAAAGACATTTCTGGTACCGTTACCCTCTTTAGATAATTTTTTCTGTCAGAATATCTTTAAAAGGGCTGATTTTTCAGCCCTTTTTTTTTATCTTTCAACTGGGATTTTTTCTTGCAAAATAATAATTTTTGAGGTTTTTTCAAGGTTTTAAGGTGGAACAAATCGTAAGTCCGTGGAAAAGAGTTCCTTTTACAAGATTAATTGTCCCTTTTCTGCTGGGAATTCTGATATTTTTCACGGGGCTTCGGATAAGCTATTTTTTTCTCCTGATTCCTTTGGCTATTCTTGTTTTCTGCATTTCTTTCGAAAAAGCGAGTATTTTCAAAATCTTTAAATACAGAAAACTCATTGGCTTTCTGATAAATATATCCATCATTTTTTCATCTTATTTTCTTGCTGCAATTTATGTCCAGATCTATAAGCCATATCATTTTTCAAATTTTCTATCTGATAAGGCTGTAATTATTTGCCATATCAAAGAAATGCCTGAAGAAAAAGAAAAAAATCTCAAAACGGTTCTTACGGTTGATTATATTAAATCAGGTAATAAGCTATACAATGTCAAAGGAAAGATTCTGGCTTATTTTAAAAAGTCTGAAAAATCAAAAGAACTTTCTTATGGGGATGTCATTGTATTAAAGGCGAAAGTTACTGAAATCCCTGAGCGCTTAAATCCGGCACAGTTTGATTATAAACGGTTTTTAGCGTATAAAAGAATTTACCATCAGACGTTTTTGAAAGATTACGACTGGATTTATACAAAAGAAAATATCGCACCTGCACTGTTGAAGAAGCTTTCACTTCTTCGTGAAAAAATTATTGCTCAGATAAAAATGGCGGTAAAAACCCCTGATGAACAGTCCATAGCAC
>JAAYUY010000059.1 GCA_012517435.1 Sphingobacteriales bacterium
TGCTCATCCGGTGAACCAAGTTATTTGAAAATTTCCAGCGATAGGCAATGATAGAGGTCAGAGGGGCTTCAAAATCAAGTTTTTTTACGGAAAGGATATTGTCGCGGTAATCCCGGATCAGATGGATGAATCTTGCATCAGGGAAAATATGATAGATTTTTTTAAAGAAAAGTGAATAGATAGGGTTTTTATCCCCCAGAAGAAGAATGTTTTCTTTCGGAAAAAAGGAAGGAAAATGAAGGTACAAAATTTTTATTGCTGATTGAAAATCAAGATGTTTACGAAATTTCAGGAGTGAGTCCAGCAGTGCTTCCCGGTCAATGTTCCATCGGTCAAATTTCCGGGTGGAAAAAAGGTCGTTGATAAAACGGTGAATATGCTGTTCCGACCATGATTTCAGTGGAAGATATTTCGAAGAAAGCTGAAGGATAACAGGACTTTCAAAAGGGATGATGACGTTGGGATGGGCATCAAAAAGAGTGGAAAGCAGGGTAGTCCCTGAACGGGGCCGCCCGATGATGAAAAAAAAGGGCAGTTGTTTAATTTTTTCTATGTCCTCAAAACGATATGCCATGTCGGTTAATTGTCTCAGAAATAACAATCATTTCGTTGGCAAAATAAATCAAAGTTTTCAATGCAGTAATGCTTTAAATTTTATTTTTGCCATAAATTAAACATTTAGCTACAGGTGAAAATACCATTTAACCGGCCATATTTTACAGGAGAAGAAAAAAAATTTATCGGGGAAGCGATCATGCAGGGAAAGATTTCAGGTAACGGACTTTTTACACAGAAATGCCAGTCGCTCATGGAAGAAAAATTTGGATTTCATAAATGCCTGCTGACCACCTCCTGTACAGATGCGCTTGAAATGACGGCTTTGCTGCTGAATATCAGGGAAGGCGATGAGGTCATCGTTCCTTCTTTTACTTTTGTTTCAACCGCTCTTGCCTATGCAGTCAGAGGTGCCAGGGTGGTCTTTGCCGACAGCCTTCCCACACATCCCAATATTGACCCTGATTCGGTCAGAAAAAGAATAAGCAGCCGGACAAAAGCCATAGTGGTGATGCATTATGCCGGATTCCCCTGTCAGATGAATGAGCTGACGGAGCTGGCTGAGGAACATAACCTCATGATCATTGAAGATGCAGCTCATTCGCTCGGAATGACCTTTAACGGAATTTATCTCGGGAACTTCGGACAAATGTCTGCCTTTTCATTTCACGAAACCAAGAACATTCATTGCGGAGAGGGTGGATGCCTGATCGTTAATTCACCGGATTTGGTGGAGCGTGCCGAGATTCTTTGGGAAAAAGGCACCAACAGGGTAGCTTTTGGCAGGGGAGAAGCCGACAGTTATGAATGGAAGGATTTAGGTTCTTCCTTTCTTCCTTCCGAGATTTCTGCCGCATTTTTATATGCTCAGCTTCTTCATTTTGATGAAATTCAGCATGCCCGGCATAGCGTCAGGCAGAAATATATTTCACTGTTGCAGCCATTAGCAGAAAAGGGGAACATCAGCCTGCCGGAAACGGAGCCAAATGCCGGATTTTTTTATCTGTTAGCCGGCAACAGGGAAGAAAGAGACGCTCTGTTGAAATATTTGAACGGACAGGGTATTCAGTCGGTATTTCACTATCTGCCATTGCATAAAAGCAGCTTTGCCGTTCAGACCTATGGAGACAGCTATCTGCCGGCAGCCAGTCGGTATGCCGATTGTATTATACGCTTACCTTTCTTTAATGAATTGAAAGATAACGAGATAGAGTATTGTTGTGAAAAGATTTCCGCTTTCTTTTCCTGAATCACTCAGTACAGTTTCTGACGCTTGATCAGAAAGTTTTGAAGCACCTGAAAATACCCGTCATGAATATCTGCTTCGATCATATCAATCTGATACTGAAGGCATTTAACAGCCAGTTTGTTTTTGAGTTCCTGAATATGTTTTCTGTAAATTTCCCTGTATTCGTCAGGGAACAAATCAACTTTCTGATCGGTTTCCATGTCTGTGAAGCGGAAAGGACGGTTTTCAAAGTCGAACTCAATTTCTTTCCGTTTATCGGTAACATGGAAAAGGATGATCTCATGCTTTTTGAATTTCAGATGTTGAAGGCCTGAAAAATAATCTTTTTCATTTGTCTGATTTTCAAACATATCGCTGAAAATAATCACCATCGAACGCTTGTGAATGGTTTCAGCTATCTGATGAAGTACTTCGGCAGTGGAGGTTGTGCGGTTGAGTTCAAACCCGGAGACCTTGTTTTGCAGGCTGTTGAAAAGCAGTTGAAGATGGGCGTAGCTGGAGCGGGCAGGGTAATGTTCATCAATTTTGTCGCTATATAAAGTAAGTCCGGTTGCATCACGTTGATTACGAAGCATATACAATAGTGAGGCGGCTGCATAAGCCGAAAAGGTAAACTTATTGTATTCAGGAGCCGGATAAAACATGGAAGATGACATATCGATGACGATCTGACAACGAAGGTTGGTTTCTTCTTCATATTTTTTGACAAAAAGCTTATCGGTTCTGCCATAAAGTTTCCAATCGATATGCCGGGTTGATTCTCCCGGATTGTATTGCCTGTGCTCTGCAAATTCAACAGAAAAGCCATGAAAAGGGGACTTGTGAAGGCCTGTAATGAAACCTTCCACCACATAACGGGCAATAAGCTCAAGCTTGCCCAGATGTTGCATCAGGGCAATATCGAAATAGCCGTTTTTGACCGGCTTGGGTGTCATTTTATTTTACAAATAGGGTTGAAGCTTGCTCATCAGCATCGGCTTGGGAACTGCTCCGACTATCTTGTCAACTACTTCTCCGTTTTTGAAAACCAGCAGGGTAGGGATGTTGCGGATGCCGTATTTTCCGGCTATCTGATTCTCATTGTCAACATTTACTTTTCCTACTTTCAGCTGTCCCTGCAGCTCCGTAGCCAAAGAATCGACTATGGGAGAAATCATTCTGCATGGTCCGCACCATTCAGCCCAGAAATCGACCAAAACAGGAATTTCGGATTTAATTACCTCGTTTTCAAAATTTGCAGATGTTAATTCTAATGCCATTATTGTAAACTTTTTTGTTTGAAGAAATCTGTTTTAATCAAATCAAATGCCATATAATTCTAATTGATGGTATATGTCAGATGTTCAATTTTTTCAAGTTCACTGAAAAATTCATTGGAAGCATCAATCCTGAGCTTTTCAGGGCTGAGTTCCAGTTTTATCAGGGAATTGTTGCCGTTCATTGCATTAAAAACAAAGACAACCTGAAATTTCCCCGGAAATTGTTTGAATAATTCAGTGATTTTTTGTGTGAGTTGCGGGGTCAATGCAGCCAGATAAACGAAAATATTGATTTTCTTAAGCATTTTTTCCCTGACATCGCTCAGCAGCATAATTTCTGAAATATCGTAATACAGGGCTATCTGCTCTTTGCGTTGCTTTACCATTCCCTGAAGAAATATTTTGGTCCCGGGTTGAATTAAATGCCTGTATCTCAGGTATTTTTCCTGAAACAGAATAAAGCGCATGCTTCCCGAGAAATCTTCAATTGTAAATGAACCAAAAGGCTCTCCCTTTTTATTGTACCTTTCAGTAAACTCAATCACCATGCCGGCTATTTTAAACACTTTGTTTTTGAAAAGCGCCTGATTTTCGTCAAGATTAACCAGATTGGTATTGACAAAGTGCTGAAATTCAAGTTGATATTCGTTCAGCGGATGTCCTGATATATAAAATCCGGTAACTTCTTTCTCTTTGACAAGGACTTTTGTCAGTGGCCATGGTTCGCAGTCGGGTGGAAGCGGTTTTTGAATGCTGACAATTTCCTGTTCACCGAAAAGTGTCATCTGAGAAACATTTTTAAGCTCTTTGGTTTTCTGTCCATAGCGTATCAGCCGGTCGATGAAGGTAGTGTCGTCATTGTCTTCCGTGTGAAAATATTGTGCGCGGTGAATTTTGCCAAAGGAATCGAAAGCTCCTGCCAGTGCAAGGCTTTCAAAGGTCTTCCTGTTTACGGTTCGTAAATTTATTCTGGAGGCAAAATCATAAATATCCCTGAATGGTCCGTTTTCATTTCTTTCCTGAACGATGGATTCAACTGCGGCTTCACCCACCCCTTTAACGGCATTGATCCCGAAGCGGATAATGTTATCGGCTACGACTGTAAATTTTGCATCTGATTCGTTGATGTCGGGGCCTAATACTTTGATTGACATCCTGTTGCATTCGGAAATATATTGGTTTAACAGGTCGGTGGTGTTCATGTTGTGGGCAAGGGTGGCTGCCATAAAATGGGCAGGATAATGTGCTTTAAAATAGGCTGTCTGATAGGCCAGTATGGAATATGCAGCTGCATGAGACTTGTTAAATCCATAATTGGCAAAGGTTTCCATGAGTTCAAACAACTTTTCAGCCTTGTGGGCATCAATGCCATGAATTCTTGCTGCACCCTCAATAAACTCCGGTTTCATCTTCATCATGGTATTTTTGTCTTTTTTGCCCATGGCTTTGCGTAAGATGTCGGCATTGCCAAGTGAAAAACCAGCGATGATTCTTGCACATTGCATGATTTGCTCCTGAAAAACAAGGATCCCATACGTGGGTTTCAGCACTTCTTCGAGTGATTCGTGAGGATATGCAACTTTTTCAATCTGATGTTTACGGTTGATGTAGGTAGGTATCTGATCCATGGGGCCCGGGCGGTAAAGTGCATTCATGGCTATCAGATCATCTATGGAATTGGGTTTCAGGTTCTTCAGATTATTTCGCATTCCCTCCGATTCAAACTGGAATATGCCGTTGGTTTGTCCCTGCCTGAAAACATTCATGGTTGCTTCATCATCAAGCGGTATTGCATCGATATCTATTTTTAAACCGAGGTTTTTTTCAATACTGTTGAGTGTGTCTTTAATAATGGTAAGGGTTTTCAGACCAAGGAAATCCATTTTCAGCATGCCGACAAATTCTGCATGCTCGCCTTCATACTGGATGACCATCAGTTCGGAGTCTTTGGCATTACTCAGGGGGACATGCTCTTCAAGCGGGTTCCTTCCGATGATAACGCCACAGGCATGGGTTCCGGTCGAACGGATAGAGCCTTCAAGCTCTTCAGCAAATTTGAGAGTTCTTTGCACTAATGGGTCTCCCTGTTCCCGCTCTTTGCGGAGTTCGGGAGAAGCTGCATAGGCATCTTTCAAAGATTTGATTTCAGCTTTTGCCGGAACGAGTTTGGCCAGCCGGTCGGATTCGTTTAAGGGAAGTTTTAATACTCTGGCTACATCCCTGATTGCCGAACGTGAAGCCATTGAGTTAAAGGTAACGATCTGGGCTACTTTGTCGAAACCATACTTGTCAACCACATATTTAATGACCTTTTCCCTTCCGTAATCGTCAAAATCGACATCGATATCGGGCATGGAAATTCGTTCAGGATTTAAGAAACGCTCAAAAAGTAACTGATAACGTATGGGGTCTATGTTTGTGATTCCCAGACAATAAGCAACAGCTGAACCGGCAGCTGAGCCTCTTCCGGGTCCTACCAGAACGCCCATTTCCCTTGCTTTGTTGATAAAGTCCTGTACAATCAGGAAATAGCCCATGTATCCAGATTTCCTGATCTCGTTCAGTTCATATTCCAGTCTTTCCTTAATTTCATCACTCATGTCGGGATAGCGCCTTTTGGCTCCTTCATAGGTGAGGTAGCGGAGATATTCCATTTCCTCGGAAAAACCTTCCGGTAATGGAAAAACAGGGAGTATGACGGAAGATTTAAGGTCGTAGCTTTCGATTTTTCTGACAATCTCCTGTGTGTTTTCAATGGCTTCGGGAATATCTTCAAAGAGGGTCAGCATTTCTTCCCTTGTCTTGAAATATTCGTTTCCGGTATATTTCATGCCGTCCTTATCGTCCTGGTCTTTTCCCGTGTTGAGCCAGACAAGTATCCGGTGGGCTTCAAAATCTTCTTTGTTGGTAAAATGCACATCGTTGGTGGCTATCAGCTTGATGTTATATTTTTTTCCGAGTCTGATCAGTTCACGGTTGACAATTTCCTGTTCTTCAATGCCATGACGCATCAGCTCGAAGTAGAAATCTTCACCAAAAATGCTCAGGTATTCTTCAATGACTCTTTCGACTTCCCGAATATTGTTTTTAATGATAAGTTTGGGAATTTCACCTCCTAAGCAGGCAGTGGAGGCAATGAGTCCTTCTCCGTATTTTTTTAACAGTTCCTTGTCGATGCGTGGGGTGTAGTAAAAGCCATCACGGAATGCTATTGAGCTGAGCTTGACGAGATTATGGTATCCTTTCAGGTTTTTTGCCAGTAATATCAGATGATAACCGCTTCGGTCTTCTTTCAGGTTTTTGTCTTTGCGAAGATGGGAGTGATGGGCAACATACATTTCACAGCCGATGACGGGCTTTATGTTAAATTGTTTTGCCTGTTTGAAAAAATGAACGACACCATACATATTTCCATGGTCGGTAATGGCCATGGCTTCCATACCATCATCTGCAGCTTTCTTCATCAGTTTGGGAATAAAGGCTGCTCCATCCAATATGGAATATTGCGTATGCAGGTGCAGATGGGTAAATTGCATCATGATTGTTCTTGCTTAAATTAATCCTTGTAAAAGCTTCAGAAAGCTGAATTAATCCATGCCGAAAGTTACGGTATGCCTTTTTTATGATAATGAATTGTTGAAAAATATTGTCCACAGCTCTGTGAGAAAGAACAGAAACATCATGTTTTCAATGACTTACGGGAGTCGGTAACTCAAAAGCTCCAGGTCAGGCCTGCACTGGGTAAAATCGGTAGCTGGTCAACCCTTTTGGCTGTAATCCTGTCGAAATAAAAGATATTGTGGCGGTTATAAACGTTTGCTACACTTACATTTGCTTCGATTGAGTGATTTTCCGTTTTCCAGGTCTTTTTGAGAGAAATATCAAGGCGGTGATAGCTGGGAAGTCGTCCCTGATTGGTTTCGGCATATAAAATACCAAGGCTGCCATTGGTTTTGGTATAATCTTCATTGATACCTCCTGAGAAATCGAGCAATTCGTAAAATCCCTGCGTCTGGGTAAAAGGGAAGCCCGATCCAAAATTCCAGCGGACAGAGATTTCAAAAGGATTTTTATCGCCCAAAATATAATTTCCGAAAATCTGAACATTGTTTCGTCTGTCCCAGTGTGGGGTATAGGTTACGATTCCGTCATAGCGGTTGACATAGCTTAAACCATAGACTATCCAGAGATAAAAGGGCTTTTTGTCGTAAGTATATAGAAAATCAATTCCATAGGCCTCACCATTTTCAATAATAAAGTCAACACGCTGATATTCAGGTTTATGCTGGTATTCGGGGGTGTTGTCAAATATTTTATTCCTGTTGATGTTGGTCAGTTGGTCGAAGTTTTTGTAATAACCTTCAATGTTGATAGAAGAAGATTCATTCAGGTCGATTTCGGCTCCGGCAATGGTATGGGTAGCCATCTGAAGCCGCGTGGTTACTTTTTTTCCGTCAAAATAATTGGGGATGTCATCAGGAGCAGACAAAAAACCATAGAAGAAATTGACCACATCACGGTCGGAGAAGGAAGAGATGAAATTCTGGGAATATCTGCCAGCTGCAAACTTAAAGCGAAGAGTTTCGGTAATATTGTATTTTATCCCGATGCGGGGTTCAAAGGAAGTTTCCTGAAGCGATGCATAATATTGAAGACGGAAACTTGGCAGAATGATCAGGTTTTTATAAATCTTTTTGTATTTGATGAACCCGGAGATATTGGTGGTGTTGTTCTGGTCGTAAATTTTTCTGCCGGCAGAATTATAATATTGCAGTTCGGTTTGAAAACCTGAAAGGTCGAATCCAAAGCGGAGGAGATCTTTCCCGAAATAATAGGAAAACTTCATCCCGCCTTCAAATCCGCCAATGCTGCTGTATCGGGGCTTGTTGTCTGATTCAGTCTGATTAATTCGGTAATAGGAATAGGATAAATGTCCGTCAATAATGGTAAAGGAGCCTGTAGGGACGAGTAAAAACTGGGTGCCTGCGCCAAAGGAATTCCAGTCGTAAACGGTTAAATTTTTAAAATTGACCTTGTCGTTAAAATTAAAGCCAAATATTTTCAGATTGCTGCCATCGGCAGAATTAAGCGTTATTTTGCCATACAGATCGTTAAAAGAATAAGGCATGCCGTTGCTGTCGGCATAAGGATAAAGGTAAGGAGCGGTTTTGTCGAGAAAACTATTTCGATATGTCAGTAAAAAGTTTGAATTTCCTTCATTTTCCCTGAATTTTTTGATAGGGCCGCCCAAGATCATTCTTGCCATAAAAGGACTGAGTCCGGCTTTGCCTGATATTCTGGTTCTGTTTCCATCTATCGTATTGATGTCCATTATTGCTGAAATCCTGTCGCCATATTCTGCATCAAAACCTCCGGAATAGACATCTATATTTTTAATCATATCAATGTCGAAAACGCTGTACAGTCCGATAGAATGAAAGGGATTATAGATAGTCATGCCATCCAGAAGAACTTTGTTTTGAATAGGCGTACCGCCACGGATATAGATTTGCCCGCCACGATCTCCGCTGGTGATAACGCCCGGCAAAATCTGTATAAACTGAGCCAGATCGGGTGTACTTCCGATAGTGGGTAATTTGAGTATTTCAGAAGGGGTAATCTTAATTTTTGAAATCTGAACCTGTGTAACCGACTCTATCTTTTTGTCTGTTATCTCCACTTCTCCGAGTTTTATGGCAGAAGGTGTCAGATAAAGGTTTTTGGACACAACGGCATTTAATCCAATTGAAATTTCAGTTTTCAGGGTATCATAACCTAAATAGCTGCAAACAAGGGTATAATTTCCGGGTTTAATCTTTGAAATGCTATAAAAACCGTTTATATCGGTTGCCGAGCCATAGGTAGTCCCCAGTAAATAGACATTGGTGAATATAATGGGTTCTCCTGTATTTTTATCGTAAACAAATCCCCTGATTTCATTTTTCTGCGACAGAGAGGAGCTTATCCATGAAAAAAACAGGATGATGACTGTAAGTGAGTATCTGAAAATTTTCATTTTGTCTGAAAAAACAAGGTTTTAATTAGGGTTTCAAAGGTAGGACGGAGCGCTGAATAATACCGAATAAATTTTGCCGTTGTCTGTATGAATGAGTAATTATGACTTTTGTCTGTATAGCCATGTTACTACTTCGGCCAATGTTTTCAGAATCTGAAAAATGATAAGGACAGACATGTTGGCAAAAAATTCATTTCCTGAGAGGTAAGTTGTAAGAAAAACCATTACAGCCACCAGAATGGTAATATGTATGGGAAGTATCTGAAAGAAAAACCCGTAAACAAAACTTTCCTGTCTGGGCTCGACCTGAGTCTCTGTTTTTCTCGAAGAAATTATGTCGATAAAATAATAGACTGCAAAAACAATGATGCCTGTTGCAACTGGCATTAAGTGGTATGAAAATGTTTTTACGATTAAAGGCAGCACAATTCCAAGAAAAACAGCATATACGGCATGAAATACAATGATAAAGATGAATAAAAAGGCGACCAGGGTAGTTTTTCCTGCTGCTGTATTGGGATTAATATCAGCCTGATTGTCAACCTGAAAATGAGGTGTCCGGATAATTTTTACGCAGGATGAAATCCCGATTAAAATACTTTGTCCCCAGTAAATCCACAGGCTTGTCAGAAAAGACTCCCGGTACAGGATGATAAGAATTATAGTAAGTAAGTTACTGATAACCAGTCCGGAAAGTTCACTGTTAAGTAAACCGGAAATTGAATTTGTTTTCAAAGTTTTCTGTTTCATCATCCCGGTAAAACAAAATGCTGGCAAAAATATCAGGAACTACGTTGATTGTTGAACATTTTTAGTTTTAAAGCCTTTTCTGTCCATTTTTCCCCATTGCTTTTTCCCTCTGAAGTAGTCAATATTTCCTTTTATTGCCCAGAAAACCACCAGAGGATGATAGAAAAAGGGTTCAAGAAAAGCAGTGGCAAGTTGTTTGAGCAGTTCACCCTGTCCCGTGTATTTGTTAAACGAAATTTCGCTGAAAAATATTGACCAGATGGAGAATCCGACCGCGAAAGAATAGATGAAAAATAGCATAAGTAAGAAGAATGGCCATGAGGTCATGCCGAGGATACTCAGGACAGTGAAGTAAGTCAGTCCGAAAATTTCCATGATGGGAGCCAGCCATTCGAAGAAAAACCAGTAAGGATAGCTGAACATTCCCATCAGTTTATATTTTGGGTTGAAAAATAGCTTACTATGTTTAAAAAGTGTTTCGATAGTGCCACGTGTCCAGCGGTTGCGTTGTTTGCCAAGCACTTTTAAAGTTTCAGGAGCTTCGGTCCAGCAAAGCGGGTCAGGAATATATATCACAGAATATTTTTCGCCCTTGTCTTCAAGGTAACGTCTGACACGTACGATCAGTTCCATGTCTTCACCCACCGTTTCGGTGCTGTATCCACCGCATTCGACAATCACTTGTTTGTTGAACATGCCGATGGCACCTGAAATAAGCAGAAGACCGTTAAGTTTTCCCCATGCCATACGTCCGAGCAGAAAAGCACGGTTGTATTCAATGCTCTGAAAACGTGCAAGCCATTTTTCCGGAAAACGAACCTGAATGACCTGCCCTTTGTCAATAATGCATGAATTGGCAATATGAATCACGCTTCCCGTTGCAATGACTGTCTTATCTGTCTCTTCGAGGAAAGGTTTTACCAGTTTGCACAGGGTTTCATTATCGAGAATACTGTCCACATCAATGACGGTGAAAAGAGGTTTTGATGAAATATTAATGCCTGCATTCAGGGCATCTGCCTTTCCTCCGTTCTCTTTGTCAATGACTATCAGACTCTTTTGGGATAATTTTGACGATTTGTAAACCCCTCTGATGGGTTGTGTCGGAATGTGGTAGTCAAATGCCATGTTTACCTTTTCCAGCTTGAAATGGTTTATGACTTTTTCAAGGGTATCGTCTGTACTGCCGTCATTAATGATAATAACCTCAAAATCATGATAAAACAATGATAATAAGGCATTAATGTTTTCGATGATGGTCTTGCTTTCATTGTAAGCAGGGGCTATCACCGAAACCCCGGGGGCAAAAGGTGAACTGATGATGTTGTGATAATTGGTAAATGTAGATTTTTTGACATACTTTTTCAGGGCAAAATAGGAGATAATGGCCAGCAGCATATAACTGCTGATAATCATAAACCCGAAGGAGAAGAAGATAAAGTTGAAAATATGCTGCAATATTTCGAAAAATTCACGCATGCTTAAATCCTTTTGTCATTTAAATGATTTCTGATTTGTAAAACTTCTTCATCTTTCCGGGCAAATTTTTCGATGATGAAATTGCCTGTCGCTCCGTATGATTTCAATGCCTTCGCTGTTTTGAATTTCAAGGTGAAGGTATCGGCTTCTGACAGTATTTTTTCAAGAAAAGGGATATTGGCCGGACTGCTCATTTTTGCCATGGCGTCCAGTATTTCCAGTTTTAAGGTTTCATTGGTGGTTTGTTTGTATTTTTCAATCAGATAGGGGGAACATTCGTCATATTCGAAGGCAGACAGACATCTGATGGCATATTTCTGAACTTCTTCATCGGGGTGATTAATGATTTGTTCAACTTTTTCTATGGCACTGATTTGCTTGAAGATGGCAATCATTTGCAGACAGAAAATGACCACACTGTGATTGTCTGAATTCAACCATGTCGAAAATTCGGGAATCTTGATCGGGTGATGGGTGATCAGGTAATGAA
>JAAYUY010000060.1 GCA_012517435.1 Sphingobacteriales bacterium
AATTTAATGAACTTAGCAGGTATTCCTATGCGATTTATCGTAACAATCAGTTAATCAGTCAGAAAGGTGAGTATTTTTACCCGACCAATATATTGCTGAGGGATGCCGGGAAAAAGCCTTATCATGTTTACAAGGAAGGTGATTACGATCATCTCTGCTATCATTTCCACGAGGATACCATGGTTATTTTAAGCAGCCCTTCCAGAAATATTTATTCTTCGCTGGCGCTGGCTTCTTTTCTGTTTTTTATCTCTTCTGTGCTTTATGCCTTGCTGAATTATCTTTTTGTCATTTTATCGCAGTATATCAGGCAACAACAGGGAAGTGAAGTGGATTATTTCAATCCTTTGCGAAATATCTCTTTCAAGGCGAAAATACAGATGATTATTATGTTTTCGGTTTTAATAGCCGTCATCATTTCAGGTTATCTGACTATTTATAACCTGATTCAGAACATCTCAAAAACTAATGAGAAAAAGATTCAGCAGGAAATTGTACTGATTGCATCCCAATTAAATGATTATTTTACTGAGAATGAATATTTTAGCAGCGAACTGGATGAGCTGGTTGAAGAAACTTCAGCTAAGTTTCGGATCGATATCAATGTGTTTGATCCGGAAGGTATGCTGGTCAGCTCTTCGCAAATGCCCGTTTATGAAAGAAAAATTCTTTCTCAAATGATTGATCCTGAAGCATATAAACAGTTAAAAATTCTGAGGAAATCGGTGTTTCTGCATACAGAACAAATCAATGATAAGTTAAGTTTTACCTCTGCCTATATTGTATTACGTGATGAGAATAAAAATTTATTAGGCTTTGTAAACATTCCCTATTATTCCCGTTTCCTGACCGAGCGAAGTGAAATTACCTCTCTGATTGTCAACATGGTCAATCTGTATGTGTTTTTGCTGCTTCTGATCCTGTTTGTTTCGGTGAGTATTTCAGGTACATTTACCCAACCACTTGAAGTAATCTCCATGCATCTCAGTGAGTTGAAGCTGGGAAAAAGGAACAAGAAAATCGAATGGAGCAGTCAGGATGAAATCGGAAGGCTGATTTCGGAATATAATAAAATGGTTGAAAATGTTGAGAAAAGTGCAGAGGCTTTAAGCCGTTCCGAAAGGGAATCAGCCTGGCGTGAAATGGCTCAGCAGGTCGCTCATGAGATTAAAAACCCCCTCACCCCCATGAAACTGAGCCTGCAAAGGCTGTTGATTTCCTGGACCAATAATGACCCTGAACTTGAGCAACGTTTTCGTAAAACAACTGAGGTACTGATTAATCAGATAGATAATTTGTCACAAATTGCAACGGAATTTTCCGTATTTGCCCGAATGCCTGAACCGGTAATGGAGGTTCTGACGCTGGAAACCTGTCTGAATGAAGTCGTTGATCTGTATAAGGCTGTGGAAAGAGTCGAAATAATTGTGGAGAATGAAGCGAAGGATATTCGCATTTATACCGACCCCGGACAGTTGAAACGTGCATTTAACAACCTGATTAAGAATGCAATACAGGCTATCCCGGCTGACAGGAAAGGAAGGGTTTTGATTAAGGTGATCAGGAATGCTTCCATCGTTTTAATTTCAATCGCAGACAACGGCTTAGGCATTAACAGGGAACTTCAGGACAAGATATTTTTACCCAGCTTCAGTACAAAAAGCTCAGGCATGGGGCTTGGACTGGCGATTGTTTCTAAAATTATCAAGTCGTTTAACGGACAAATATGGTTTGATACCATTGAAAATGAAGGAACTACCTTTTATATTTCACTGCCTGTTGTCGAAAGTTTTGATTATCAGGAGAATAATCCTGAATCAGGGCTCAGCCTTCAATGATTTTGCCGTCAGCCATTCTGATAATCCTGTCGCTCATACCTGCCAGATCTACGTTGTGGGTTACGATGATAAAAGTCTGGCCAAATTCTTTTTTCAGTGATAAAAACAACCTGTGAAGCTCTTCAGCATTGGCAGTGTCAAGATTTCCGGAAGGTTCATCAGCCAGGACTACCGATGGATTATTGATGAGTGCCCTTGCGACAGCGACCCGTTGAAGCTCTCCGCCTGAAAGCTCTGATGGTTTATGGTGAATGCGGTTTGCAAGTCCGAGAAATTCAAGTAATTCAAGTGCTCGTTTTCGGGCGTGTTGTCTGTTTTTTCTTGCAATAAGGGCAGGAATACTGACATTTTCAATGGCTGAAAATTCCGGAAGCAGATGGTGTTGCTGAAAGACAAAACCTATATGCTCGTTGCGAAAGGCAGAAAGTTTATTGGGAGATAAGGTAAATACATCTGTTTCGTTATAATAAACTTTTCCGGAATCAGGTGGGTCGAGTGAACCCAGAATGTGCAGGAGCGTACTTTTTCCTGCTCCGCTGGGGCCGGTAATGGCCACAATCTCAGCTTTCTGCACATGAAGGGAAATTCCTTTTAAGACGTGAAGCATCCCATAACTTTTATGGATGTCGAGTGCCTGAACAAGCAGGTTCATGATTAAAGTTTTTTAAGCCAGCGTGTATAAAAAATGAGCAGTGATAATACACCTATGGTGATAAATGCATCTGACAGGTTAAATACAGGCCTGAAAAAGATGAAATAATTTCCTCCGATAAAAGGAACCCATTGTGGATAATGCCCCTGAATGATGGGAAAGTAAAACATATCGACCACACGTCCCTGAAAAAACGGGGCATAGCCGAATATTTTTCCATAAAAGATGGAGTCAATGATATTTCCGGTAGCGCCTGCGAAAATCATCCCCATACTGGCGTTGAAACCATTTGGATAGTTTAGCCGGATGGTTCTTAAAAGGAGGTAAAAAATAGCACCTGCAGCTATGATCCTGAAAATAGTCAGGGCAATTTTTCCGCTAACTCCGCCAAACTGTATTCCAAAGGCAATACCATTGTTTTCGGTAAAATGAAACAAGAACCAGTTGCCAATGACATGTATTTCCTGACCATAATACATGTTGTTTTTTACCCATATTTTCAGGATTTGATCAGCAACAAGTATCAGGAGTATAAGCAGAAGAGGTTTGAGGTATTTCACTGTAAATTATTGTTTTTGTTTGGCTTCAATACTCAGGGTGGCGTGAGGAACAGCACGCAGGCGTTCCTTGGCAATAAGTTTACCGGTTTCGCGACAAATACCGTACGTCTTGTTTTCTATTCTTACCAGTGCAGCTTCAAGGCTCATGATAAATTTGCGTTGCCTTTCGGCTAGCCTGCTCAGATGTTCTTTTTCAAAGGAATAACTGTTGTCGTCCAGTAGTTTATTGGCGATATAGGTGTCGTCTGTTCCATGTTCATTGGGATTTAAAATGGACTCCTGCAGAAACTTCAGTTCTTCACGTGCTTTCTCAAGTTTCGCTAAGATGATCTGCCTGAACTCTTCCAGTTCCTCATCCGAATATCGGGTTTTTTCTTCTTCTGCCATATTAAATCTTTTTAATTCTTATGAATACCTCATTTTCTTCAATGTCAACCGAATCAAAATCATCTTCAATCTTTTCCGTAATTGCTAATTTGTCCGTTAACGTTTCACTGCAAATATAATCTTTGAACATATTTATAGCAGGAATAATTTCTTTGTGTTGAATAATTTCAACCGAAATATGATCGGTTACCTCAAAGTCTTTGTTTTTTCTGAGATTCTGTATTCTGTTGATGAGTTCCCTTGAGATTCCTTCCATTTTCAATGCTTCTGTGATGGTAATATCCAGTGCAACTGTAAGATTATCCATATTGGCGGTAGTCCAGCCGGGAATGTCTTCTGAAATGATTTCAAGGTCAGCTGCTTCTATCTCAATGTTTTGACCTTCATGATCAAATACTATTCTGCCGCTTTTTTCAAGCTCGTAAATCTCATCCTGAGAAAGGGAAGATAAGGCTGTGGTAACAAATTTCATGTTTTTCCCAAGCTTAGGACCCAAGGCTTTGAAATCAGGCTTTACCTTTTTTAAAACCAGGCCTTTCGTATTGGTGATGTACTCAATTTCTTTCACATTGGTCTCGGATAAAATCAGGTTTCTGACCTTTTCAATCTGCTCTTTCAGATGTTCGGAATCAACGGGTATAAGTATTTTCGATAATGGTTGCCTGACCCTGATGTTTTCCTTTTTACGAATCGACAGTACCATGGATGAAATATCCTGTGCCAGCTTCATTCTTTCCTCCAGTTCTTTGTCGATGTATTCCGGCTTTGATGTTGGGAAATCGGTCAGGTGAACACTTTCTGCCGGATTTTTATGACTGGTATTGTTTAAATCGCGATAGAGCTTTTCTGCATAAAACGGAGCAAGTGGCGACATCAGACGGGCCACCACTTCAAGACACTGGTACAGAGTCTGATAGGCCGAAAGTTTGTCGGTGCCGAGCCTGAGTGAATTTTGTTCATGATTGTTTTCAGCTGATTTCCAGAACCTTCTGCGACTTAGACGTACATACCAGTTGCTCAGGTTATCGATGACAAAATCCTGAATGGCACGTCCAGCCCTGGTCGGGTCATATTCTTCATAACACTTTTCTACTTCGGCAATGAGGCTGTTGAGCTCAGAAATAATCCAGCGGTCAATTTCAGGCCGGTCTGTTAGGGGAATTTCTTCTTCCTGATAGCTGAAGCCGTCAATATTGGCATAGAGTGCAAAAAATGCATAGGTATTGTAAAGGGTTCCGAAAAATTTTCTTCTGGTTTCCTGAACGCCTTCCATATCAAACTTCAGGTTTTCATAAGGAGGGGCATTGGTAATTATATACCAGCGGGTCGAATCTGCTCCGTAGGTTTTCATGACCTCAAAAGGATCCACAACATTGCCTACGCGTTTCGACATTTTGTTTCCGAATTTATCGAGAACCAGCCCATGCGAAACACAGTTTTTGTAAGAAACAGAGTCAAAAACCATCACGGCAATGGCATGAAGGGTGAAAAACCATCCCCTTGTCTGATCCACTCCTTCTGAAATGAAATCGGAAGGGAAATAATCTTTAAGGTTTTGATTTTCAAAAGGATAATGAAACTGGGCATAAGGCATGGCACCACTGTCGAACCAAACATCGATCAGATCGGGTTCGCGAAACATCTTTTTTCCTGATGGAGAAACAAGGATTATTTCGTCCACGTAAGGCCGGTGTAAATCAAATTTCTCGTAGTTTTCTTTACTGTTGTCGCCCGGAATATAATGTTCAAGCGGATCATTTTTCATAAAACCTGCCTGTACCGATTTCGAGATTTCAGCTTTCAGCTCTGCCAACGATCCGATACAAATGCTTTCCTGTTTGTCTTCTGTCATCCAGACCGGTAGGGGAGTCCCCCAGAAACGGCTCCTTGATAAATTCCAGTCCACCAGATTTTCCAGCCAGTTTTCAAATCTTCCGAGCCCGGTGGATTCAGGCACCCAATTAATCGTTCTGTTTAATGCTATCAGCCTGTCTTTCAATGCAGTTGTCCTGATAAACCATGAATCGAGCGGATAATATAAAATGGGTTTGTCGGTACGCCAGCAATGCGGGTAGTTGTGTTCGTATTTTTCTGTTTTAAACAGCTTGTTCTCATGTTTGAGTTTAACGACAAGATCAACATCTACATTCTCTACCTGACTGCCTTCCGGTGCATATTCTGTTTTGACATATCTTCCTGCAAATTCTCCCATTTCTTCAGTGAAACGGCCTTTTTTATCTACGAGTGTCAAAGCAGCCAGACCGTTTTCTCTGGCTACTTTCATGTCGTCTGCACCAAAACTGGGAGCAATATGAACGATGCCGGTACCATCTTCTGTGGTAACAAAGTCGCCTGTTACTGTAATAAAGGCTTTTCCTCCGGCAGGTTGGGCATAGGGAAGGAGTTGTTCATAACTTATCCCTGCCAGTTCGTTCCCCTGATATTCGCCCAGAATTTTAAAAGGAATATTTTTATCTCCGGCTTTGTATTCTTCAAAGTCAGTGTTTTCATTTTTTTCATTAAAATATCTGTAAATCAGCTCTTTGGCTAATATGACGGTGATGGGTTGGCCTGAATAGGGATTGAAAGACCTGACCAGCGAATAAGTAATATCAGCACCCAGGGCAAGGGCAGTGTTGGAGGGCAGTGTCCATGGAGTGGTCGTCCAGGCAAGAAAATAAACATCGGTATCTGTTTTCTGAAAGAGAAATTCTGATTTATCGTTGCGGATACATTTAAACTGAACGACTGCACTGACATCTTTTACAGGTTTATAACAACCGGGCTGGTTGAGTTCATGGGTGCTTAACCCGGTACCGGCAGCAGGCGAGTAGGGTTGTATCGTATAGCCTTTATAGAGCAATCCCTTTTCGAACAACTGTTTAAGCAGCCACCAGACCGATTCAATATATTTGTTGTCAAAAGTGATATACGGGTCATCAAGATTTAACCAATATCCCATCTTTTGGGTCAGATCGTCCCAGTAATTCTTGTACTTCAATACATCTCTCTTACATGTCTGGTTAAATTCTTCAATGCTGATAGACTTTCCGATGTCTTCCTTGCTGATGCCAAGCGTTTTTTCCACACTGATTTCGACTGGCAGGCCATGGGTGTCCCAACCGGCTTTGCGTTTTACCTGATAGCCTTTCAGTGTTTTATACCGGCAGAAAATATCCTTTAAAGTCCTTGATAAAAGATGATGAATGCCGGGCATTCCGTTGGCACTCGGTGGTCCTTCATAAAAAACAAAATTGGGTTGACCTTCTCTCAG
>JAAYUY010000061.1 GCA_012517435.1 Sphingobacteriales bacterium
GCAACTTCGTCAACCTTGAGTTTCTGCCTGAAGCCATCAGTGGGAAAAAATTTTTCGAGCCTTCTAAAAATCCGAGAGAGGAAGAAATCAGAAAACATTTGCGTCAACTCTGGAAAAACAAATATGGATATTGAAACCAAACGCAAATAAGTCTTCAAAATGAACCTAAAGATTGAGAACCTGAATCAGGGTGGCAAAAAAATTGAATAATCGAATACGTATGAATACGCGGATGTTTTTACTGGTATTAATGCTGTTTCCTTTTGGGGTCATTGCTCAGGAAAATATTTCATTTTCAAAGGTTTACAGGAGTTTTGAGGTAGATGAAAGCCCGCAGTATCCTTACGGAAAAGATTCGCTTGAAAAATACCTTCGCAATGGTTTGCAGAATATAAATGTATCTGTATGCCACGGTACAGCCATGGTATCTTTTATAGTGGAAACAGATGGTAGCCTGAGTAATTTCAAAACCATTCGTCAGGTATGTCCTGAGGTTGACCAGAAATTACTCGAACTGGTTAAAAAGATGCCATTGTGGAAGCCGGGTAAAAAGAGCGGATTCCCTGTCAGAACTGAAGTCAATATACCTTTTGTCATAAAAGTTGAAAAAATAAAAATTTCCAATTGAAAATTAAGAAAATATATTGCAGATTATCAAACATTTACAGCTTAATTCTCGTTGGGAGTATTTTGCATCTTGCTTTGTCAGCTACCGGTGCCGACAGCTCAAAGGTGAGTTTTACCGGGCAACATTCCAGAATAAAATATACCAAAAACCGTCAGATCAAGGAAGCATCTTACACCCTGAAAAACAACACCAATGCTGAAGTAACGGTTAAATTGGGCAATGTCTGGCTGGTCAGAGGAAAAAGTGAGGAATTGCTGGAGAAAGCATCTTTTCGCTATTTTCAGAACAACCACACCATGAAAGGAAATGAAATCGTACTGAGGCCCCGCCAGAAAATGACCGTGGTTTGCAGTTTTAAGCCATTTACCATCTACACCGGCAGCATTTATACCGTCCGGACAGAAATATATGTTGGAAACGAAAAATATAAGGCTGTCAGTACTTTTGAGCTTTACAAACTCGAAAAAAACGATCCGAATTTATTGAAGAATACGGACAAATAAGGATTATTTACAATTAGCCTCAATATCTTTTTCAGCCTGTTTAAATCCGAGCCGGAGCGATTTTTTCAGATCTTTACATCCTGCTGATTTATTACCGGAATTGATTTGTGTGATACCACGAAGGTAATATGCCTGAGCATTGAGGCTGTCGAGTCCGATAGCTGTATTCAGGTCAAGCATTGCCTGAGGGATTTGGTTCAGGGTAAGATAGGCAATGCTGCGGTTCAGATAGGCTTTCACATAGGCTGGATTCAGCTCAATGGCCTTATTGAGGTCGGCAAGTGCTCCACGTGTGTCTCCCTGCTGTCCCTTCAGAATGCCACGGTTCGACCATGCTTCGGCATAATTATTCTTCAACAAGATGGCTGAATCAAAATCCTGAAAGCCTTCCCTGATTTTATTAATTCTGATGAAGCACAAAGCTCTGCCGTGATATGCCTGAGGAGTTATCTTACTGTCTCTGAAGCTGATAGCCCTGGTGTATAGCCTGATGGCCTCATTATAAATTCCTTTCTGATACAGCGCCAGGGCTTTAGCAAAAACAATTTCTGCATCATTTACTATCGAATCTCCGGACTGTTGAAGCAATTCCGCTGCCTTATCCCGATTTCCGCTCAGAATAGCAAGATTAGCCAGTTTTTTAACAATTGTTTTTCTTGCCAGTGCATTGTTTTCTTCTTTTTCAGTCAGTTTCAACGACTTCAGATAACACTTTTCTGCCTGCTCATATTTCTTTTTATTTAACCAGCCATCACCTGCAAGACGCCATGTCTCAGAACCCGGAATTTTCTGTACCAATAAAGAAGCGGTCAGTCCGGTGCCTAAAAGAATTATCATTAAAATATTGATGATTTGAAATTTAATATTCTTATAATGGTTTTGGTAAAACAGCACTGCAAATAAAATCAAAAAAGGGAGGAAGGTCAGCCGGTATCGGAAGGCATTGAAAAACAAGATAGATGGAATAATACCCGATAAAATCAACAAAACGACCAGCCGGTAATAATCATGATTCATCAGTTTTTTCCAGCTGACAAACATAAAAATTATGGCGGCAAAATAAATCAGGGACAGCGGAAAAGCCACAGGTCTGGCAAATACCGTAAACTTCAGGTAAGGATTGAATTCTCTCCATTCATAAAGGTCGTAGTTTCTGGGTGTTTCTTCAGCATGAAGGGCAATAACTGTTTTTTGCAGCAGGTTGTTGAAGATAGTCTGGAAACTGGTGTTTTCTTTCAAGGTTTTCTTAATCAGAAATCCTGAAAGCAGGTATGGATAACTTTGTTTCTGACTGTCGCTTTCGGAAAAATAAATCCCTGCCTCATCATATAAACCCGGGAAAAAGCTTTCTTTCCATTCGAGTGGCCTGATATTCAATGTTTTTTCAATGTTGTCTGAATTGCCGATATAAAAATTCACAGGACCGTTGGCAGAAATAAACCAAAGTTTTCCGTTGGTATGGTAGGCATTGTGGAAAACAGCCAGCAAAGGAAAAATCAAAGCCATCAGGAAAATAAAAGCAGCCCTTTTAAGGGGCATCCTTTCATAAAAAACAAGGAATAATATCCAAAAAATCAAAAAGATAATAAACTGGGAGCGGGTAATCATCATCAGCCCGGCCAGTAAGGCAAGCAAAGGATAACGGAGTTTACTTTTTTCCAGCCTCACAAACAGGAAGAAAAACAAAAGAGTCAGGAAAATAAAGAGATTTTCAGATAACAGGCGGGATTCGGTAAAAAGCTGTAAAGGGTAAACGGCCCAGATGAGCGAGGCGATAAAAGCAGGTTTTTTGTCATAGTTGCCCGCAGCCAGAAAGAAAAAGACTACACCTGCAATTCCCATCAGCATCTGAAGAAGGACAATGCCCTGTACAGAGAAGCCCAGCTTGAGCAGAACTGCCAGCATAAAAGTATAAAGAGGCGGATGCCAGAAATAAGAAACGGGAAACAACCCATTCTGAGCCATATCCGAAGCCGTCCTGAAAAACTCATTTTCATCAATAATGGGGAAAAAGCGGAAAGGGTTGTTGAAGTCAGAAATATAAAATGCCAGACGTGCCACAAAAGCTGTAAACACGACAATCAGGAGAAAAATATTATCATTCTTTCGGGTAGAAATCATCAGAATTTTTAATGTCAAAGATACGCAGCACTGAATGCCTGAAAAGAATTATTTCCTCAATTGTGGCAAATCTTTTAAGCCGGAGAACTGCTGTCCAAAATCATTTACTAAAGCAAAAAGAAAGAGAGAAATGAAATTTTAACAATAAAGCCTTAGCATCATTGCCCCCAA
>JAAYUY010000062.1 GCA_012517435.1 Sphingobacteriales bacterium
ACTTTGTTTCCACCGGGAGTAGGATAATTGCCTGTAAAATACCAGTCACCGGAATGATCGGGAATCGCACGGTGGAGGTCTTCAATTGACTGGTAAATGATATGCAGTTTGGCTATCATTTTAGGCGGACGAATCAGCTCTTCAATTTTAGCAGTGATTTGTTCTGTATTGAATGGAGCATAAATTTCCCTGACATGATTTACTGTTTTTTCGAGCGGCAACGAAATATCTTCCTTACATTTACGGTACACATCGCGTAAAATGTAATCCATGTTATTTTCTTTAAGCAGCTCAATGGCCGCACGGAAAGCAACAAAATCTTTCAGTTTCGACATATCGATACCGTAACAGTCGGGATAGCGTATCTGCGGAGCAGAGGATACAATGATCAGTTTGTCGGGTTCAAGCCTGTCGAGCATTTTAATGATGCTTTCCCGTAAAGTTGTTCCTCTGACAATGGAATCGTCCAGCACGACCAGATTATCTTTCCTTGTTTTTACCAACCCATAGGTTGAATCGTACACATGGCTGACCAGATCGGTACGCGTGGTGTCTTCCGTAATAAATGTTCTGATTTTAGTGTCTTTTACAGCAATTTTTTCCACCCTGATCCGTTGCGACAGAATTCTTTCAATGGCTAAAGGGTCAATGACATCAAGCGAAGAAATTAATTCCTTTTTTCTTTTGTCGAGATAGTCGTTAAGTCCTTCAACAAGGCCGAGAAATGCCACTTCTGCCGTATTCGGGATGTAAGACAAAACGGTATTTTCGAGGTCATAGCCAATAGTATCGAGTACTTTGGGAGCCAGCAACTTACCCAGTTTTTTACGTTCACGGTAAACGTCTTCATCTGTTCCCCTGCTGAAATAGATTCTTTCAAAAGAGCAGGACTTTTTTTCTCCCCCTGTAATTAAAGGAATACAATCAATTTTACCATTTCTCTTGATAATCATTCCATGCCCGGGCTTAAGCTCATGAATTTCCTGATAAGGGAGATTA
The DNA here is from genome assembly GCA_012517435.1 of Sphingobacteriales bacterium. Lineage (NCBI taxonomy): Bacteria > Pseudomonadati > Bacteroidota > Sphingobacteriia > Sphingobacteriales > Sphingobacteriales bacterium. The sequence goes on from JAAYUY010000062.1 coordinate 1,000, forward strand.
AAAGCCGTACGAATGGCAGGCTTTTCGGAAGCAACAACCGCCACTTCATCATCATGATAATAAAAGGCAGGACGTATTCCATTCGGATCGCGGATGACAAAGGCATCGCCATGACCGATGAGCCCTGCTATAACATATCCCCCGTCAAAATCTTTGACGGTTTTAGATAAAATATATTCGTAGGATAGATTGTCGGCTATGAGGTCGGTTATTTCTTTTTTACTAAAGCCCTGGTCTTTATATTTCTGATACAGATGTTCATTTTCACTGTCAAGAAAATGTCCTATTTTTTCCAGAACGGTAAGGGTATCAGTCAGATTGAGCGGATATTGACCCAGATCAACCAGTTTGTTGAAAAGCTCATCATTGTTTGTCATGTTGAAATTTCCGGCAATAAGCAGGCTTCTTGTCTTATAGTTGTTTGGCCTGTAAACCGGATGGCATTGGCGTATGTCGTTTCCTCCATAGGTTCCGTAACGCAGGTGTCCGAGTAACAATTCGCCCAGAAAAGGGAGATTTTCCTTGAAAACATTTGTATCCTGAACGGGATATTTCATCTGAAAACGCTGATAATCCTGATACATCTGTCTGAATATCGAGGCAATCGGATTAGCATCTACCGACCGGTTGCGATACATGTATTCTTTTCCATACGGTAAACCCAGACTAACAATACCTACTCCTGCCCCATCCTGACCTCTGTTGTGTTGTTTTTCCATTAAGATGTACAATTTGTTCAACCCGTACAGTGGCGTTTTATATTTTTCAGTATAGTAGGAAAGAGGTTTAAGGAGTCGGATCAGGGCTATTCCACATTCATGCCTGATAATGTCACTCATTCAATTTTTTATTTGTGCTGCAAAAGTACAAATTTATCCGTAGCAGATTTCTTTTCAC
>JAAYUY010000063.1 GCA_012517435.1 Sphingobacteriales bacterium
AGATTAACAGTTTTCAAGACTGCTGTCCCGAAATTCGGGAACCACTCTGCCATCTCTCCAAAAAATAAAGAACTGAAGAACAGAGATTAACAGTTTTCAAGACTGCCGTCCCGAAATTCGGGAACCACTCTGCCATCTCTCCAAAAAATAAAGAACTGAAGAACAGAGATTAACAGTTTTCAAGACTGCTGTCCCGAAATTCGGGAACCACTCTGCCATCTCTCCAGACGTTTAAAAGAACATTTAATCCTGCATTTTAATGCGCCACAAAAATAATTATCAATTTGAAATACTGAAAAGAGATTTTTTTTAAGGATTAAAAGTAAGTTACCTTTTGCTTTGATATTCAAAAAATATTGTCATTACTGATGTTTTGTGTTGAAAAGTGCTTATATTAGCAGGTTCAAATTAATTGACACAGGCGTATGAAAAAAACATATTTACCCATGAAAAACTTAATACTGGCAATAATTTTCATCCTGTTTTCCGGTGTAAGCCTGCAGGCGCAGGTAACAATTTATACGGAGAACTTTGAGAATGGCGGGAATATGCCGACCGGATGGACACAGGAATATGTCCTCGATACCCTCAACTGGGTATTTACCAGCGGAGGATATAATGGTAATCCATCTACGGCACATGGCGGCTCTTTCAACGGCTTGCTTTTTTATGCAGGTAGTTCGAAGAAGACCAAACTTGTTTCACCCCAGCTTAACCTGAGTTATTATTCCAATATTTCGCTGAAGTTCTGGCATTGCCAGAAGGAATATTCAGGCGACCAGGATATTCTGCGTGTTTATTACAAAACTTCAGCCTCCGGTTCATGGACACTGCTGCAAACCTATTCCAATAATATATCCACATGGACGCAGCAAACCATTTCGCTCCCCAATCCAAGCAGCACCTATTACATTGCTTTTGAAGGAGAAGCCAAATATGGCTATGGTATTTGTGTGGATGATGTACTCATCAGCGGTAATGTTACCAGTGGTACGGATATTTCCTGCATCGGAATAAATGCACCTGTCATTTGGAATGTAGGGAGTAATACTTTGAAAATCAATTATAAGAATATGCGTTCAGACACCATTAAGAACGCAGATTTCGGGTATAAAATAGATAACGGAACACCTGTAAATGATACCAATAAAAGCACGGGCAACCTGCTGGCCAATCAGACAGGAGTTTATACTTTCTCAAGTGCAGTCAGTGTTACAAAAGGGAACCATACCATAAAGGTATGGGCACGTAAGCCAAACCGAAAAAACCCTGATGATGACCCTTCCAATGATACCTTTTCAACAAGTTTTGGCACCGGTATTAAAGATACTTTTATCATTGACAAAAAGGGTGGTGGAGATTATACAAGCTTCGGAGCGGCTGTAGCCGATTTGAACAATGGAGTGGCTGGTAAAGTGGTGTTTATTGTCAAGCCCGGAACCTATACAGAACGGGTCATCATTGGTGATATTCCCGGTGTCAGTTCAACGAATACTGTTCTTTTTTACAGTCAGTATCCGGACAGTGTGATACTAACTTATGCCAGCACTTCTCAAAGTACAAGGGCAACGCTGGTATTAAAAGGGGCGGATTATGTAACTTTTAAGAATATCAACATCTATAATACGGGAAATACTTACGGGGTCTGCGTTTTATTCAGAAACCAGTCGAACTACAATAAATTTGAAAACTGTAAATTTTATCTCTCAAGCAGTACCACCAGCCAGTATTCTCAGATTATCCTTGGCTCAAGTGATGAATCATCACTCGGAACGAGTGGTGATAACGGGAACAACAATACTTTCCAGAGCTGTCTGTTTTCAGGAGGATATTACGGTGTATGCTGGTATGGAACCAATACTGCACAACCAGCCATTAATAACGCTTTTAAAGGCTGTACTTTCTCATATCAGTATGCTTATGGCATTTATCTGTATTATCAACAGGGGTTTGAATTGTCATACAGTAGCCTTAAGAGTTTCAGGTATGCTTCTTCTTATGCTGTAATATCTTATTATTCCTGTGGCGGAAAATTCGATGCAAACGTTATTCAGCCGGGTATATATGGTATTTACCTTTATCTTGAAAATTATTATAACCAGACCAAAACTACTCAGATCACCAACAATATGATCAGTAATTTTTCAAATACCCAGAATCAGGTGGGTATTTATGCCTATTATTACTGCTACAATCTGAATATTTACCACAATTCAATATGGGTGGATGGTTCTGCCAATCTTTATACCTATGCATGCATCAATATGTTTTATTACGCCAATAATTCCGTGATAAAAAATAATCTGCTGGCCGCAACCAATGCCAATTATCTGCTTACGCTGACTTATGCCAATACGGTTACCATCGATTACAACGATTATTATGTGGGCAACAGTTCATCCTCCAAATTCTCACTGAATTATTCGACCATGAATTTCAGCTCATTCAAGGCAAGCTCATCCTATATCAATTATCCGCACGATCAAAATTCCTTCGACAATATTGATCCGAAGTTTGTTTCAAAAACCAATCTTCATCTGGATACGCTTAATACTCCCAGCCTGATGGCTCCTGGTGTCGGTTTATCACGGGATATTGACAATGAAGTCCGCAGTACAACGCTTGGCGTAAATCTGGGTGCTGACGAAATCCGCCATCCGAGCCGCGACCTGGATATCGTCAGTATTGATTCTCCAACAGTTCTGAAAATGGGATACAATACGGTTTCAGTAACGTTAAGAAACTCAGGAACAGACTCTATTCCGGTTCAGAAAATATATTTATCCTACAATATCAACGGAGGTACATGGGTGAGTGATTCCTTCACCTTGTCTCAGAAACTGGCACCTTTTGCCACCATTAAGTTTTCTTTTAATACAAAATGGAATGTTACTTCTTCATCCAACCATGTTTTATGTGTCCGTATCTATCCGAAAATCATCAACGACCCGGACAATGAAGACAAGATATGTGAGACTAAATGTGTTGGCAAAAGCGGAGTGTATTATATAGATGCCAGTGGAAAAGGTGATTTTACGACCTTTAATGCAGCGTTGAATTCCATACAGACCTGCGGCCTTGCAGGGCCTATCAAATTTATCGTTAAAGCCGGAACTTATGTGGAAAGGGTAGTCGTCAACCCGATTATCGGGGCATCATCTGCAAATACTGTTACTTTTGAGGGGGTTCACCGCGACAGTGTCGTACTGATTTATTCAGGTGGTTCTTCCGACAGGGCTACACTCGTTCTGAATGGTGCCGATTTTATCATTTTCAGAAATATGAAGATTATCAACAACGGGAATACCTACGGGACATCAGTTGTTTTCAAATCTGAAGCCGACTCAAATCTCATTGAAAACTGTGTGCTTCAGGTCAGTTCAACCGTTTCTACTGCTATTATTTGCGTGATGTTTTCCGGCTCAGAAACAAGTTATAGCTCTTACGGTAATAACGGTAATTATAATGTACTGAAAGACAACCTGATATTGAACGGATATTTTGGTGTGGTACTGAATGGCTTAAGCAAAGACGTTGTTATTAAAGGAAACAGTTTTATCAATAATCAGTTTTCAGGACAATATTACATGGGTGTTTATGCCTATTATATCGGGAATCATTTGTTTAAAGGAAATAAATTTTCCAATTTTTCTTATGGTTTTGCCTATGGGATGTATATCTACTATTCGACAGGAAACAGAATTGAAGACAATATTATTCAGCCCGGTTATGCAGGTATTTTACTTTACCGTGAAAATGATGTTTTCAGAAACAACAAAACCTACATCATCAACAACATGATTTCGAATTTCGCCAATTCGGCCTATCACATGGGTATTTATGGCTATTACTATTCACAGAATATCAGGATTTACCACAACAGTATCTGGAATTCAAGTGCTACAACATCAACCTCATATGCCTGCATTTATTTATATCTCTGCGACAGTGCCATTATTAAGAACAATCTTTTTAAAGCAACCAATAATGCCTGTCTGGTTTCATTCAACTCATGTTACGGAATTGAGAGTAATTACAATAATTACAGTTATCCGACAGGAACCAGTAATACCATATTTTACAACAATGCTTCATATACGACATTTTCTGCTTTCAAGTCATCTTCAGGGTGTTTAAAAACTCCTCATGATCAAAATTCTTATGATAACAAAGACCCGGATTTTATTTCAAATACAGACCTTCATCTGAAACCCACCTCAGCAGGTCTGGGAGGGGCAACAGGATTGGGCGTAGTGTATGATATTGACGGGGATTACCGTTGCCAGACTTATCCTTCACTCGGAGCTGACGAAGGCGGGGCAAAAGCCCTGTTTACCGTCAACGATAGTATCCAGTGCTTTGATGGTCATAAGTTTATTTTTACCAATCAATCTCAGGGTGGCTCTGCAACCTTGTCTTACAAGTGGGATTTCGGTGACGGATCAACCTCAACCGCAGCCAATCCTCAGAAAACCTATGTTTCAACGGGTACTTATACAGTAAAACTGATTGTGTATCCCAGTGTTGGTTGCAATGATACCTTCCAGATGACAGTCAAAATAAATCCTTCTGCAAATGCCTCATTTACAGTTAATAATGTTGCTCAATGCCTCAATTCCAATTATTTTACCTTTACGAATACTTCTACCATCAGTTCGGGAAGCATGACCTATAGCTGGGATTTCGGAGATGGTTATTTTGCCGGAGTTACCAATGCTTCCCATGTGTACGACAACAGCGGTTCATTCAATGTCAGACTGATTGCTACTTCCAATCTCGGGTGTAAGGATACTTCTGAAAAAACTGTAACCGTATATCCCAAGCCTGTTGCTGACTTTACCATCAACAGTGCTACTCAATGCAGTCAGGGGAACAATTTTGTCTTTACCAATCAGTCGAGCATATCTTCCGGAACACTGTCCTATTTATGGAATTTCGGAGATGGAACTACTTCCACTCAGACAAGTCCGTCCCATTCATATTCAAGCAGTAACATTTTCAGTGTAAAACTTATTGCTACCTCCAATTTTGGTTGTAAAGATTCCATCACCAAAACCACAAAAGTAGATCCTACACCCACAGCCGGATTTACTGTGAATGATACTTCACAATGTCTGAATCAAAACAGTTTTGTGTTTACTAATACGACTACTGTCAGTGGTGGTTCTGTCAGTTATTTATGGTATTTTGGCGACAATACCACATCGACATCCACAAGCCCTACCCATGTTTATTCTGCTGCCGGAACGTATCAGGTAAAACTTGTTGCCGGTACCACACAGGGCTGTAAAGACTCTGTTACCCGAACCGTTGTTGTTCATCCTTCGCTGATTGCCGGTTTTTCTGTCAATAATTCCAATCAATGCTATACCGGTAATTATTTTAGTTTTACCAATTCCTCCACCACCACAACAGGAACTACGTCCTATTACTGGTCTTTCGGTGACGGAGATTCGGCTTTTACCACCCATGCCAGCCATCATTATCTGGATATAGGTACCTTTAACGTTGAATTGCTGGCCTCTTCGACAAATGGCTGCTCAGATTCCATAACGAAGCAGGTTACAGTCAAAAACATGCCGCTGATTGAGAAAGATACGATTCTGAATAATTTACTTAGTAACGGTATTCTGGCCTACTATCCGCTGAACGGAAATGCACAGGATATGAGCGGAAACGACAACCATGCAACCGCTTACAATACTTCACTGACCACAAACAAATGCAATCAGAACGACAGTGCATTTTATTTTAACGGCACTTCCGCTTACCTGCAGGCACCACATGCAGTCCTGCTGACTCCCTCTGTTGAATTTTCATTTTCAGCCTGGATTTATCCGACAAAATCCGCTACCTCCCAGTATCTGATTTACAAATATAATCCTTCGCAATACAAAGGGTATCAGGTCAGGTTGTACAACAATAAAGTGGGTGTATTGCTGGGAGGACAGGTCAATCCGTTTTATTCGGATTCAACTGTGAAAATAAATCAATGGAATCATGTAGTGGTTACCTTTGATGGGGAAAATTACCGTTTTTACCTCAACAATCAGCCGGCTGGAAGTGGCACGGCTGCATTTAATTACCTCGCTACCACACCATTATACATCGGCAGGCAGTCAGGAGGAAATTATTATGAAGGAAAAATGGATGAAATACGGATTTTTGAGAAAAAATTAAGCAATTATGAGATTAGTGCCCTGTATTATCAAAGTCCGTATATCAAAGTCAGTGGAAATAATGTTTGCAGCGGAAATCAGGCAACTGTATATATCTATAATTCTCAGCCGGGTGTGGAATACTCCCTCTGGGATACCATTACCAATAGCATGCTGGGAAGTAAAACAGACGGAAACGGTTGTAAAATTACCCTCAGCACAGGCGGAATAACTTCTAACAAAGTAGTCAGAATCAAGGCTTTGGATAAAAATACGAATTGCTATACCTATTTTGATACCCTCATCAATATTAACGTGGCATCCAATCCGGTTGCTGGATTCTCGGTCAATGATGAAACGCAATGCCAGACCGGGAATAATTTTATATTTACCAACACTTCCAGCATTTCATCCGGAACAATGACCTATCTCTGGAAATTCGGGGACAACACCACCTCCACACAGGCCAGTCCATCTCACTCCTTCAGTAATTATGGCACCTATTCTGCAAAACTGATTGCCACATCCAACTATGGCTGTAAAGATTCAACGAGTAAAACACTTGAGGTTTATGCAATGCCTGTTGCAGGATTTAATGTAAACTCAACTTCGCAATGCGAAAACGGAAACAGCTTCAGCTTTACCAATACTTCTACCATTGCTTCAGGCACCATCACCTATCTGTGGCGTTTCGGAGACGGAACCACTTCCACCACGACCAATCCGGTTAAATCCTATGCCAGTCCGGGGACTTATACGGTCTGGCTGGTGGTCAGTTCAGGCAACAACTGTAAGGACTCAGTTTCCAAAACACTGACCATATATCCGTCTCCGGTAGCCGGATTTAATGTGGATAAAACTTCAGACTGTCAGGCAGGGAACAGTTTTTCATTTACCAATACATCAACTATTTCATCAGGAACCATAAGCTATCTGTGGAGGTTCGGAGATGGTACCACGTCAACGGCTACCCATCCGGTTAAAACCTATTCATCCCCGGGTACTTTTACCATCTGGCTGATTGTTTCCTCCAACAATGGCTGTAAAGATTCAGTATCAAAGAATATAACAGTTTACCCGTCTCCTGTTGCCGGTTTCAATGTGGATAAAACTTCTTCCTGTCAGGCAGGGAACAGTTTTTCATTCACGAATACCTCGGCTATTTCATCCGGAACCATGAACTACCTGTGGCGTTTCGGAGACGGAACCACTTCCACCGCGACCAATCCGGTTAAATCATATTCCGGTCCGGGGACTTATACGGTCTGGCTGGTGGTCAGTTCAGGCAACAACTGCAAAGACTCAGTTTCCAAAACACTGACCATATATCCGTCCCCGGTAGCCGGATTCAATGTCAGTCCTTCTCAGATGTGTCAGAACAATAATATTTTCACTTTCACCAATACCTCAACCATCAGCTCCGGAACCATGAGCTATCTGTGGAAATTCGGAGACAATACCACCTCAACTGTCCAGCATCCCACTCATTCCTATTCATCATCCGGAATCTTTGATGTTGTTCTGATAGTTACCTCCGGCAATGGCTGCAAGGATTCAGTTACCAAAACAATTACCGTTCATCCAAAACCCGTTGCTTCCTTTATTGTTCCCGACAGCTCACAATGTTTTGATGGAAATGGATTTGCCTTTGTCAATAAATCGACTATTGCCTCCGGAACCATGACTTATCTTTGGGATTTCGGAGATGGCAATTCCTCCACTGCTATCAACCCTGTTCATTCCTACAGCTATGCCGATACCTTTATGGTCAAGCTGGTAGTTACCTCCGACAAGGGATGTAAGGATTCCACCATTCGCCAGGCTCTGATTCATGTCAACCCCATGCCGCATGCTTCCTTTATTGTCAATGATTCTGACCAGTGTCTGACAGGAAATCTGTTTAGTTTTACTGATAAAACAACGATTTCGGGCGGAAACTTTACACGTACCTGGCGCTTTGGCGACAATACGACTGCTACCATTGCCAATCCTTCTCATTCCTTTTCACAGGCAGATACCTTTTACACCGAACTGGTGGTTGTTTCAGACAAAGGCTGCAGGGATTCAGTTGCCAGGCTGATGATTGTATTTCCGCATCCTGATGTTGCCTTTTCCATCAACGATACGGCTCAATGCCTGTCGGGCAACAGCTTTGTATTTTCCAACAACACCACTTTGCCCTACGGAACATTCAACTCTTACTGGACATTCGGCAACGGAGCTTCCTCCGTTTCCACTCATCCTACTTATAGTTATTCTGGTTCAGGAACATACGATGTTAAACTTGTAGCCACTTCTTCTTTCGGATGTAAGGACTCAGCCAGCCGGAGTGTGGTGGTTTATCCGCTTCCATCGGCTTCTTTCAGCGTAAACGATTCCACTCAATGTCTGGATGGGAACAGTTTTGTCTTTACGGATCAATCCACATCTTCCTCAATGGCTGATTATAACTGGTATTTTGGTGACGGTTCACAATCGACAGCAAAGAATCCTTCTCATCAGTACACCACTTCCGGGACTTATCAGGTAAAGCTGGTACTGAGCATTGAAAATACCTGCAACGACAGCTTTGTCCGCAATGTTTATGTATATCCGGAACCTGTGGCCTCGTTTACTGTAAACAACGATACGCAATGTTTCAATACAAATAATTTCGTATTTGGGAATACATCTTCCATCAGTTCCGGTACGCTCAGCTATGCATGGAATTTCGGTGATGCAGGGACTTCAAATGCCACCAGCCCCAGCCATACCTATACCGGTCATGGCAATTATACGGTAAGCCTTATTGCTGTTTCTGACAAAGGTTGTGACGATACTACCCAGACAGTGGTAACCATTCATCCTTCACCCAATCCTGCATTCAGCATCAATGATGATGATCAGTGCCTGAATGGAAATTCATTCAGCTTTACCAACAATTCAGCCATTGCCTCAGGAACGCTCTCTTATTCATGGAGTTTTGGAGATGGACAGACCTCCACCTCGGCAAGTCCGTCACACAGTTATACTTCTCCGGGTACCTACCAGGTCAGGCTGATGGCTGTCAGCAATCAGAACTGCAGCGACTCTCTCGTGAAAACCGTTACCGTGAGACCGGATCCGGATGCCCTGTTTACGGTGAATGATACCGACCAGTGCAGGCAGGGAAATGAATTTATTTTCACCAACCAATCCTCCATTTCCGGTGGTTCTTTCAGCAATTACTGGACATTTGGCGATAATACCTCATCGACAGCAACAAATCCTTCACATAGCTATACAAGTGCCGGTACCTATTCTGTCAAGCTGGCGGTTACCTCCGGATATGGCTGTAAAGATTCCATGTTAAAATCAGTCATTGTATATCCCATGCCTGTAGTTGATTTCAGCATTAATGACACTACACAATGCCTGAGCGGTAATCAGTTTAATTTTACTAACAACTCTTCAGTCAGTTCAGGAAGTTTAAGCTATCTCTGGAATTTTGGCGACAACACCACAAGTTCACAGCAGAATCCTTCTCATTCCTATTCATCACCCGGAACTTATCAGGTTAAACTAGTGGTCATCACGGATAAAGGATGTAAAGATTCTCTGACCAAAACAGTAGTCGTCTATCCGGTGCCTTCGGTAGCTTTCAGTGTCAATGATTCCGATCAATGTTTTAATGGTAACTCATTCAGCTTTACCAATCAGAGCAGCATCAGCAGCGGAACCTTAAGCTATTTCTGGCAGTTTGGCGACAATAACTCTTCATCACAGACAAGCCCGGTACACACTTATTCAGCAGCAGGTTCATTTTCAGTGAAGCTTATTGCACAGTCGGGCGATGGATGTCAGGATTCTGCCTCAAAAATCATTACTGTTTATCCATCTCCGCTTGCCGGATTCTCAGTTAACAACAGCAGTCAGTGCCACACAGGCAATAGTTTCTCCTTTACCAACACCTCCTCCATCAGCTCAGGAACCATGAATTATTTTTGGAGCTTTGGAGATGACTCAACTTCAACCTCTCAAAACCCCGTTCATTCCTATCTGAATCCGGGAACATACTCAGTAAAACTGGTAGTTACCTCAGGATATGGCTGTAAAGATTCAACCACTGCAAGTATCAGCGTTAACCCAATGCCAAAGGTGGACTTCAGCGTCAACGATTCAACGCAGTGCCTTGACGGAAACAGTTTTTCCTTTACAAATGCTTCGTCAGTATCTTCAGGAAACATCAGCAGTCTGTGGAGTTTTGGCGATAATACTACCTCAGTTCAGACCCATCCGTCTCATACCTTCACAACTTCAGGAAGTTTTTCCGTAAAACTGATAGTAACGACCGACAAAGGCTGCAAGGATTCAGCCTCTGCTCAGATGACCGTTTATCCGGAACCTGTTGCTTCATTTACCATCAATAATGATACACAATGCTTTAAAGGAAATACATTTGTGCTGACCAATACTTCATCCATCTCATCCGGGAACCTGAATTACCAGTGGTCGTTCGGAGATGGAAATGGCACAAATACCACAAATGCTTCGATATCATACACCACTTATGGGAATTTCAACATAAAACTGCTGGTTACCTCTGATCAAGGTTGTGTGGATTCAGTAATAAAACCGGTCAGGGTAGAGCCCAGCCCGGTTGTTGCATTTGCTGTTAACGACACGGATCAATGTAAAAACGGCAATAACTTTTACTTTACAAACAATTCGACACTTGCAGCAGGTACGATAAGCTATCTCTGGAATTTCGGAGACGGTAATACCTCTTCGGCACAACATCCTTCTCATGCTTATTCAAATGCAGGGACTTATAGTGTGAAACTCATTGCAACAAGTGATAAAAGCTGTGCTGACAGTGTATCAAAAACCATAACGGTTTATCCTTCTGCCAATGTTGGATTTTCGGTGAACGATACCGACCAGTGCAGCAGGCAGAATTCCTTTATCTTTACCAATTCTACAACAGTCAGTTCGGGGACATTAACCTATCTGTGGACTTTCGGAGACGGAAATTCATCTTCCAGCCAGCACGATACACATTCCTACATAATGCCCGGCACCTATCAGACAAAACTGATGGCTGTTACCGACAAAGGCTGTAGAGACTCAGCCATGAAGCAGATATATGTTTACCCGACACCTCAACCTGCTTTTACCGTCAATGATACAGACCAATGCCTGACTGGAAACAGTTTCTCAATGACCAACAATTCGGCAATATCCTCAGGAACAATGAGTTATTTGTGGAATTTTGGTGACAACACACAGTCGTCACAGCAACACCCGGTTCATACGTATGCAGGTTCAGGCAGTTATCAGATAAAACTGCTGGTAACAAGCGATAAAAACTGTGTTGACAGTTCAGCACGACAGGTCTATGTCTATCCTTCACCACAGATTTCAGTCAGTGTGAACGACAGTACCCAGTGCCTGAAACAGAACAAATTCGTTTTCAGCAATTCCACAAGCATCAGTTCCGGTTCACTGGCCTATCTGTGGAAATTCGGGGATGGCGACACCTCCACTTCCTCAGCCCCGCAGCATATTTATGCCTCTGCTGGAAATTATATCGTCAGAATGTATGTCAACTCTGATAAAGGCTGCAGCGATTCGGTGCTGATGAATGTATATGTATTGCCGGATCCCACTGCAGGTTTTACCGTCAACGACACTGACCAGTGCCTGAAAGGGAACAGTTTTGTCTTTACTGATAAATCCACAGTTTCGTCAGACACACTGAGCTATTACTGGACTTTTGGCAATGGCAGCTATTCCACCGCACAGAATCCGCAAAACTCCTATACTTCTGATGATACATTTCTGGTAAAACTGGTCGTAACGGCCTCTTCAGGATGTTCCGACAGCCTTACCCTTCCGGTTTATGTTTATCCCTCACCTGTTGCTGACTTTACCGTCAACGACAGCATACAATGTTTCGGTACCAACAATCTTAAACCTGTCAATAGCTCATCTGTCTCTTCCGGTACCCTGACTTATCTGTGGGATTTCGGAGATGGCACTACCTCATCGTTGAAAGATCCCGTTCACAGCTATACTCAGTCGGGGAATTACACGCTGAAGCTATTGACCATCAGTGATAAAGGATGTTCGGACAGTATGACCAAAAACATTGTTGTCAAACCCGGGCCCAAAGCAGGATTCACCGTGAACGATACCGACCTCTGTCTGAAGAACAATCTTTTCAGTTTTACCAATACCTCATCTTCTGGCGGAACCAATCCCAAATACTTCTGGCAGTTTGGAGACGGGGACACTTCCACACTGACCAATCCAAATCATACCTATCAGAATTACGGCACATTCAACGTAAAACTGCTTGTTGTTCCTGATTCCGGTTGTACGGATACTTTCTCACGGACTATATATGTTTATCCTCAGCCGAAGGCAGCATTTACGGTCAATGATTCGGATCAGTGTCTGACAGGCAACCGCTTTATCTTTACCAACAGCAGTTCAATTCCTTCAGGGACCATAAGTTATAACTGGAATTTCGGAGACGGAGGCAGTTCTCTGTTACAGAACCCACAGTACATTTATTCAAAATCCGGCAATTACAGTGTCAGACTTACTGTTGTTTCAGATAAGGGATGCCGCGACTCTGTTTTACGGGTGATGATTGTTGACCCAAGTCCGGTCGTCAGCTTTAGCGTGAATGATACCACCCAATGTAAGTCCGGTAATTACTTTACATTTACAGACCTGACAGCCGGTTCAGGCAATACCAGAAAATGGTATTTCGGGGATGGAGGCACATCTGTTTCAGGCCCTGCCGTCAATCATTCGTATGCAAATGATGGGACCTACAACGTAAAACTGGTGGTTACCAGTTCAAAAGGATGTAAAGATTCGCTGACCGGTAAGGTTTATGTCTATCCGCAACCGGTGGCTGGTTTTAACATCACCAACAGCAACCCCTGTCAGAATGATAATAATGTATTGTTTACCAATACTTCTACGATAAAATCAGGAACACTTACCTATCTCTGGAATTTTGGAGACGGTGGAAATTCAGGACTGAAAGACCCGCAACATCATTACCTCACTTCAAAAACATTTGATGTGAAACTGGTGGTAACATCCAATATGGGTTGCAAGGATTCAGTGGTCAAACAGGTGGTCATCAATCCTTCGCCTGTTGCTGCTTTCAATATCAACAAAAATCCGCAATGCTTTAAAAACAATCATTTTGTTTTCCTGAATCAGTCAACTGTCAGCAGTGGAACCATGAGTTATTTGTGGGATTTCGGAGACATTCACAAATCTACTGACACCAATAGCAGCCATATTTACCTGACTTACGGGAGCTTTAATGCCAAGCTTGTGGTAACTACCGACAAAGGATGTAAAGACTCCATTGTCAGGCAAACAACGGTTTATCCTTCCCCGTCAGCCACTTTTGATGTCGATAATCCTTCACAGTGTTTCTTTCTCAATAGCTTTAAATTTACCAATAAATCCACCATCGGCTCAGGCACAATGAGCTATTACTGGAATCTGGGAGATGGTACCACATCAAATGCCGCTGATACCATCAGACACAGCTACAAAACCATCGATACCTTTCAGGTGATGCTGGTAGCCAATTCCGATAAGGCTTGTCCCGATACCTTTTATAAAGATGTCTATCTGCGTCCGAGTCCGCCTTATTCGCTGGGGCCCGACAGGTTTACCAAACCCGGCCTGATTTATACCCTTGATGCGGGCCCGGGCTATGTGGCCTATCAGTGGTTTGATGGAACAAAAACAAGGCTGATTAACATCAATACGCAGGACCTTGGCAAAGGCGACCATCTGGTTTGGGTTATTGTAACTGATGCTTCGGGCTGCAAAAATTCCGACACCATCTGGTTGCATGTGTGGCCTTCCGGAATCAGGGAAAATGGTTTAATCAGCTATAAGATTTATCCCAATCCGGCACGTGACCAGGTAAATATTGATATTGACGGCTTAAATGATGATCTGGTTAATATCAGCATTACAGACGTTAACGGAAAAGAAACTGATAATATCAGCCTGAATTCCTATTCCGGTCAGTTGCGGCATGAAGTTGATGTAAACCATTATGCAAAGGGAATTTATTTCATCAAAATCAATGTCGGGAAGAACTGGTTTATCGAAAAACTGGTGATTTATTAAACTGAGTCTTTTCCGCAGACATATTTTTTGATTGGTACCGATGTTAAATTTGGCGTGATGGACTTGCTGAGAGATTAGTTTTTATCTTCGCAGAAAAATTTTTAATCGTTTCTGAAAACCATGCCAGTTCCGTACCTGCTTGTTTCTGATGAAAAAGGGAATATTTTTGAATTAAAGGAATACGAAGTAACCGGAAGGGCAGGTTATGGTGTCAGCCGTCTTGATGAAAGTGATTTTATTGAATTACCACATGGGAGCGAGTTGTTTTACCTGCCGGGGAGAAATCCGGTTGGTTTCCATCGAAAAAAGCAGTGTTTTGAGGTAGTGGAAAATCAGCTTGCAGTGGCAGCTTTTGTGGCTCCTGCCTATACACAAACATGGCTGGCAGCCTATGAAAAACAGGATGATGCCTGTCTGCTGCCTCTCTATGCATATTCTGCCGTGGGATGGTACAAAGGGAAATATTACACCACAGCCCTGCGTGTGGATAAAGAAAAAAGGCAGGACCCTGCATGTTTTGATATTCATGAAGTGGAAAAAAAAGTCATTGAGTTCAGGAAAAAATATCCCCGGAACAGGCTGGTGGAACATCTGGCGGAGAATTGTGCCCTGAACTATCATTGCCGTGCTGCTCAAAACTATTTTTTAGGCAGGTGGGAATGTCCGCTGCCCACAGCAAGGGTTTGCAATGCTTCCTGCCTTGGGTGCCTGTCGTTTCAGCCTGAAGAGAATAATATCAATCCCGCTCAGTACAGGCTGGGTTTTAAGCCGACAGTGGAGGAAATTGTGGAAGTGGCCACCGGACACCTGGAAACTGTGGAAAATCCGGTAGTCAGTTTCGGACAGGGTTGCGAAGGTGAGCCCTTGCTGGAAGGGGAACTTATCGAAAATGCCATTGCTGAAATCCGTAAAAAGACCAAAAAAGGTGTTATCAACCTGAATACCAATGCAGGAAAGCCTGAGGTACTTGAAAAACTTTGCCGGGCAGGCCTCCAAAGTATCCGCATCAGCCTCAACAGTGCGATTGAGGATTGGTATATCCGTTATTTCAACCCACGAAACTATGGTTTTCAGGATGTTCTCGACAGTTTCAGAGTTGCCAGCGACTATCATCTCTGGATATCAGTCAATTATTTTGTATTTCCCGGGCTGACTGATTCCTGTCCTGAATATGAAGCCTTTACCACATTACTTAACCGCTTTCAGATCAATATGATACAATGGCGAAATTTCAACATCGACCCTGACTGGTACCTTGAAAAAATCCAGCCCCCGGATGACATGAAATACTATGGCATTAAAAACCTGCTGAATATGATTCATGAAAAATATCCTTCCATCCGGTACGGATATTTTAATCCTTATTTTGAGGAGGGAGCGGTAACAGGGAAATTATACCAAAATAAGCGTTGACAATTTTCATTTTTCTTTTCTGTCTTTTAAGTGGTATGTTGGCTGAGGTGTGGTTTTTTTAGGAGTGGTGGAAACGGTTTGGCGCTTGGCGCAGTGGGGGACTTAGAAGCGCTAAACTGTCAATATGCACTAACGCTAAATAGAAGCACGAACTTTCAATTTTGCTCGTCACCCCCCATTGCGCCAAACGCATATTATAGGGCGTTTTTCTTCTCACCTTGTCCATATGTTCCAAGTTATGCAGTTAAGTATTCCGCCATTGTCAGCCACTTCGTTACTGTCAATAGTTGCTATTTGTTGTCCGCTAAAAAGTTGTTCAAATTGTCGAACAGCAATTTCATCTTCTTTAATGCCAAAAGTCGGAATGATTACGGTGTTTTGCATTTGTAAAAAGTTGATATAATCACCGTTTGCCTGTCCGTAAGTCTTGTTGCCGTATGGGTTGTAAGGAATTTCAATGTAGTCAAGTCCTGCGTTGTCCAAAGCAATTTTAAATGCTCTCTGAAATTCTGGCTTTTCTTTGGAATGGTCGTTAATTATTACTGTGTTATTGTCAAGGAAACGAACCATTCCGTCTGCGTGTCCTGTAAAGTCTTTTGGTTGTTGAGGCACAAAATAGAGTTTATCAACTTCAAAAAGCTCTCTAAGTTTGTCAGCAAGTTGTCGCCTTGAATAATGTGGATTTTCAATAAAAATCTTGTCGCACATTATAACTTTATCAATCGTCTTTGTTACGTTGCCTCCATCTAAAACAATGTCGGATTTTGTACGATTTAGTTTTATTGAATTGCAGATGCTGTCAACGTCCGAAATTGTCTTAATCCATTTCTGACTTTGCAAATAGTCAGGGTTGTAAACGAATTGAACAAACTTGTCAAGCGTAACTTGAACAGGCATATAATCAACAGCCCAAATATCTTTTGTGTCAGGCAATAGCTGAAAAGTAATGCCACACTTTTTTAATACCGCTTCAAACTCTGCAAAGAATTTTGGATGCTTTGTCGGTAAGCAGTCAGCAAGGTAAAGTGTATTGGTTTGGCTGTCAGGTATCATTTACGGATTTATGTTATAGCCCATTATTTCTTTGGCTTGTTCTTTTGAGATTTTATTGTCTGCCAAAAGTTGTCGAACAACCTTTTCTTTATCCTTGAATTTGTGTTGAAGATTAAGTTCAACTAAATACCGATATTTTTTCTCTGCATAATTTTCTGTGTCCTCTTTTTTCTTTGTCAATCCGATACGAACCACCTGGATTGGTTCGGTTTCTATTGTTTGAATTATTTCTTTGTTTAATTCTCTCAAACAAATACTCCCTTCGCCCGTCAAAATGTTGCCGATATTTGAGAAAATTTCTTTTAAAACATTTGATGGGCCGCTTATGTAACGTGGATTTTCTCCAAATTTCATAATTCCTCTAATTAAAAGTCCACCGTAAATTTTCTTTTCGTAGTCGCCAAATGTTATGTCTAAACCTGCTCCGTTAAAATACCAATTGCCTGCAAAAAGTTGTTCGGATGCACAATGAACGTAAGGGTCGGGGTGATTGTCTTTATCGTGGTAGTAAACTTCTAATTCTGTTATTCTGTATGGTTGGTCAGCAACAACTAAACACAAGTAATTCATTAAATAGTGTGTCAGTGCTGAAAACTTGTCGTCAAGTGTTTTAAATTCAAAGCCACCGTTTAAATCGTGCCAAAATTCAGCAAGTTGGCTTTGTTGAATTTCTTCGTCTTTTCCGTCAAGTTGAAAAGCAGAAATGTAGTGGTCGAGATATTTGATGCCTTTGGCATTCAAATATTCCAACATCTTCTTTTCTTCTTCTCCAAAGTTCTTTGTCAATGCTACAATGCCCAATAAGTTTAATGTCTTTGGGTCGTCTGCTAAACGCAAAGCTTCTAAAACTGCTAAAGGGTGGTCTCTTTTGGCAAGTAAAATTTCTTTGTAAACGAAGAGAGTATACAAGTGTGCAGTAATTCCAAACTCAGCCAATACTTGCTCAGGTTCTAATTTCTTTTCTATTGCTTCATCTAAAATTTGGGCTTCAGTCTTTGCCGGTGAAAGCAAATATTCTGTTGCAGCTTTTTTCAGATTGTTGATGATTGTATCAACTTCTTTGTCTGTTGGTAATGATTTAACGAATAATATTTTCCCAAAAGTGTCACTGTCGGGCAAACCGAAACTTGCCAAAACCTTTGCTCGGATATGAAAATATTCTTCAAACAGTTCTCCATTTTCTTCGGGTCCACCGCTGTTGTCAATGTGAAGTTGAATTTTTGCTAAACCTCTAATGGCGTTTTTTAGTTTGTCTTGTTGTTCCATTCTTGTTGTTTATTGTCAGCCGAAGCCGTTATCCTAAAATGCCCTATAACGTTTTGCCGCTTGCCGCAGTGGGGGATTTCGAAGCACTTCACTGTCAACCCAGAGCAAATGTTGGCAGAAGCGCTGCACTTGATTTAACCACGTCAGCCCCCATTGCGGCAAAAGGCTGTTATAGGCTGGCATTTTGTTAGTTTTAAGAAGGTTCACCATTTTAAAATATAGTTTTATAAATTTAGCATTATTTTAATTATTTATTCTAACCTAATTTTTTTTGTTTCATTCTATTTCTTATAGCTAGACCAATCAAAAAGAGTAAAGCGCCTATAACCAAAAACGATGATATATATCCTAATAGCGTTCCCCACTTAATTAAATAGAATAACCCTATGCAAATACCAATAAATACAATTACAAGAAAATTTATACCAACAAATGCAACAGCTTTATCTTCTTTTGGTCTATGTTTTCCTTTGTTTGACATTAAAAATATAACACCACCAATAATTAGTAGCAATGGGATAACAATTATTGCTAAAAATAAATATGTTAGTGTTGTGTTTTGTTGAAGCAAATAATAAACTCCCACACCTATTCCAATTAATGCTAATAAAAGTGATGCTGTGATAATTGCTGTAGTAATTTTATCCTTTTTTTTCTTTTTAGCGTCTTTTTCAATTTGTTCTATTTTGTCCTTTTCTCGTTTTTCTATTCTATTTTTATATTCTTCTTCGTTATCAACTATGAATTCATTTATCAATAGTCCATTTTCAAATACAAGAATTAAATCTCTTTCATATAAAGATGCATATCCCATATGTACATAGTCCAGCAGTTCTCCTTGTGGTATTCTTATTTTCCCACTAAACCAATCTGCAAAAACCTTGTTTTGACCCGGAAAAAGATAGTTTAAACCTACTTCCCTATACCCTTCAAGGTAAGCTTTAAGTCCAACTAAATAAAGTTTGTTGTCATATATTTCCCATTTTCCAAAATATCCACGCCAACAAGCTGTAGATGGTGAAATGAATTTAATATCATCTCTTTTTTTCAAATATTGATTTAATGGTTCTGCTGCCATCCAAGTTTCTTCACCTTTGTATAATAGTCTTTCTCCTGCTTGTGCTGTCATAGATTCTTTGTTTTATTTTGTTGAAGTTCATTTTTACGCTTGCCTATAACG
>JAAYUY010000064.1 GCA_012517435.1 Sphingobacteriales bacterium
AAATCACGGTTATGAATCCGAATAGACCCCCCTCCTATTTCCACCCCATTGATTACCATATCATAAGCATTTGCCCTTACGGATCCCGGCTCAGTATCAAGCAGGCTGATATCATCAGGAAGCGGAGATGTAAACGGATGATGCATGGCGTAAAAACGTTGTGTTTCTTCATCCCATTCCAGCAATGGAAAGTCAACTACCCATAGAGGCGAAAAGCTTTCCGGATTTCTCAGATTAAGCCTGTTTCCCATTTCAAGCCTTAATTCGCTCAGGGCAAAACGCGTTGAATCGGTTTTACCTGATAAAATTAAAATCAGATCAGCGGGCTTTGCTTCAAAACGTTCCAACCATATTTTTAAGTCCTGTTCTGTAAAAAACTTATCAACTGATGATTTTATCGAATTGTCCTCATTGTATTTTATCCAAACAAGGCCGCCTGCCCCAATTTGTGGTCTTTTTACAAAATCTGTCAGTTGGTCGAGTTCTTTCCGGGAATAATTTGCACAATTGTCCACCTTTATCCCGAGTACAATTTCGGCTTCATCAAACACTTTAAAGCCATGACCTTTTGCCAGATCGGAAATTTCTGTGAATGTCATTCCGAACCGGGTGTCAGGTTTATCGGTGCCATACAAACGCATGGCATCCTGATAAGAAATTCTCGGAAAGTCTTGAATCTCAATCCCTTTAACACTTTTAAACAGATGCTTTGCCAAACCTTCAAAAGTATCAAGCACATCATCACGTGTAACAAAAGACATTTCACAATCAATCTGTGTAAATTCAGGCTGTCTGTCAGCACGCAGGTCTTCATCTCTGAAACACCGGACTATCTGAAAATACTTATCCATTCCTGCCACCATCAGCAATTGCTTAAAGGTTTGCGGAGACTGAGGTAAAGCATAAAACTGACCTTTATTCATCCGTGAAGGAACGACAAAATCTCTTGCTCCCTCAGGGGTTGATTTGATCAGGTAGGGTGTTTCAATTTCAAGAAACCCTATATCTGACAAGTATTTACGGGTTTCCATTGCCATCTTGTGGCGCAAGATAAGGTTATTTTTGACCGGGTTTCGTCTGATATCGAGATAACGGAATTTCATCCGAAGCTCATCTCCCCCATCGCTCTGATCTTCAATGGTAAAAGGCGGGATTTTCGATTTATTTAAAAGAGAAAAATCAGAGACAATTATTTCAATTTCACCGGTTGGAATCTTAATATTTTTATTACTTCTTTCGGCTACAATACCATCAACCCTGATCACATCTTCACGCCCCAGTTTTCTGGCTTTTTCACAAAGAGCTGCATTGATTTCCATGTTAAAAACCAATTGAGTGATGCCATAGCGGTCGCGCAAGTCGATAAAAGTCATACCACCCAGATCCCGTGATTTTTGAATCCAGCCACATAAAGTAACCGTCTTTCCGATGTGAAGGGGTCGCAACTCCCCGCAAGTGTGTGTTCTGTACATTTATTAAAATTATTTTGTGGTGCAAATTTCCCTAATTCTACCTGATATATTCCTACTGGTTTCAGGAAAATCAATCATTGGAGGAAATTTTATTTGCAATGCCCCTTTTTCTGCAAGGTTATAACATTTAATGCCTGATTCGTCTGCTTTTGCATGAATGATTTTTGCCTTTATTTTTTCCGGATTCAGATTAATCACCATGTATGTCGGCTTGTAATACTTTTGAATCCTGTCAACATAATTTTTATCTTTCGGATGAACAATCAGATAATCGACCTTCAGTATTTTCAATGAGTCTTTTCTGAATTTCAATTTCTCATTTAAGTAGCATAACACTTTATCTTCAAAACAACAAAACTGGTTTTGAATCATGAGGTTATGGTCTTTGTAATTGGTGCCAAACGGAATTTTAATCACAGATGAGGCTTTTCGTCCATATTTCCAGATGTCGCGGAATGTATTGTATTTCAGGTTTGAATAATCATTCAGAATTGCGCTGTCGCCCCAGAAAACTATCTTTTTTTCATCATAAAAGCCGATTAAAGATTTTTGAGGGATGGAATAAACAATTATTTCCCTTGTAATATGAGTTTTAATTTTCCAATAAGTAAATCCGGAAAAGAAAATGACGAAACTGAGTAAAAACAGTAAAATAAGTTTTCTGTTGAGTGTCAGGAAATAAAAGAAGGCATTAAGAATCAAAATATAAATCATAATGGTCATAAAAGGACTGATATAAATTTCGTCAATCAGGCCATTGGGAAGGTTTTGAATATATAAAACTGAATGGTTAAGGATTTTCAGGAAAAAATTGAAGAGATAGGAAAGAGCATTCATTAACCAGTTTAGTCCTGTCGTAACCGAAAGCAAATATGCAAAACCCGAATACATTATTAAGGTAGTAGCTGGAATGACAATTAGGTTAGAGACAAGGAAATAAACCGGAAATATGGTAAAATAAAGCAAAGCAAGCGGAAAGGTTGCTAACTGAGCGGCAATGGAAACAGCAGTAAGTGCCCAGATTTTATCAAGGATAAATATTTTTTTAAGGTTAATCAACTGATAGATTCTTGGCTGAAAAGCAACAATTCCCAAAACTGCGATATAAGACAACTGAAAACCAACCTGACTTATCATTAAAGGATCTGCCAGAAGCAGGAAAAAGAGAGAATTGTACAATGATGAATATACATTCGGTATCCTGCCGATATTATTGCCAATAATGACAAAACTAAACATGGCAGACGCACGAAGCACTGAGGGTGAAAGCCCTGTAAGGATTGCATAACACCATATAAAGCAAAGATTCAGAACAACATAAAAGGGTTTTGCATATTTCAGTTTTAGCAAAAACTTAGTCAGAAATCCAAAGACGAGAGAGATAATTCCAACATGCAGACCACTCACTGCCAAAACATGCATGGCACCTGCTGAAGCAAATGACTGGCGGAGGTCATCGCTGAGATCGGTTTTACTTCCGATAAGCAATGCAAGTGCTATGGACTGTTCATCAGGGGTTTTTACCGCCATTTTTATCTGAGCAATAATTTTTTCACGAAGAAGTGAAAGCTTCTTCAACAGTGCAGGTGCGATATTTTCTTTTGTATAAATCCAGTCGTAATCTTTCAAAAACG
>JAAYUY010000065.1 GCA_012517435.1 Sphingobacteriales bacterium
AAAAAGGGCAAACTTGGATTTGCTGATATAGCTGTTTCAAAACGAAATATTAAAGTCAGTTTTCTTGAAAAAATCGATAAACTTATCGACTGGGAAGAAATTGAAAAAGTGATTTTAAAAAACTATAACCGGGGGAAACGGCCTGACGGACGCCCCGCCTTTACCGGGCTTTTGCTGTTTAAGATGTGCCTTCTTCAGGAATGGTATGGTGTATCCATCAGCCGTATTGAACAAATGATAAACGACAGCGTAAGCCTGAGCCATTTCATCGGCTTAAGCCTTGACGATACCGTTCCATCTTCAACAACACTTTTAAATTTCAGGCAGGAACTGAAAAAAACGGGAGCCTATCAGGAATTAAAAAACATAATAGGAAAAAAATTAGAGCAGGAGCAACTCACCATAAGAAGAGGATTGTACCGTCCACCTGTTTTCATGAAAAAAATGAAGGCTTAATAATTTGTTAAAAAAAATTTAACGTTCGTATAAAATAGTTTTTTTTTGAAAGCTCAATAAAAGAGCTTTTAATCCAAGAAAGAGGAAAAAACTATGAAAATTGACCGGATAATTAAGTCCTTTATTCCGAGGCACAAATTATTTTTCATTTACTTCAGCGAGGCTTCCGCCACCCTTCTTGAAGCCGCAGAATGTCTGAGTGAGATGGTCAAAACCTGTGATTCCAGCGAAAGAAACAGCTATGCAAAGAAGATTAAAGAGCTTGAACATTTTGGCGACAACATCAGTCATAAAATTTACAATGAGTTAAACAATACCTTCATCACGCCATTCGACCGTGAAGACATTTACAAACTGACGTCTACCCTTGACGATGTACTTGATATGATTAATGGTTCGGCCCAGCGCATCATTTATTTTTCAATACAACAGGCGGATGTTGAGGTCATTTCGTTGTGTGATATTGTTGCCATGGCAGCGAGGGAAATTCATTCTGCCATTCTCGATCTGAAAAACTATAAAACCTCACGGACAATACATGAAAATTGTATCAGAATCAATCAATTGGAAAATAATGCAGATGATATTTTCCGGGCATCCATTTCAAAATTAATGAATGAGGAAAAAAATGTAATTGAGCTGATAAAGAAGAAAGAAATACTTGAAACCATTGAAGAAGCAACAGATTATACCGAAGATGTTGCCAACATTATCCTTTCCATTTTAATGAAAATATCCTGAGAAGACCATGGATCCGTTTGTATTGCTGATAACCGTCATAGTACTGGCATTTACATTTGATTTTCTGAATGGATTTCATGATGCTGCCAATGCCATAGCCACCATTGTATCGACAAGGGTTCTCACCCCTTTTCAGGCGGTTCTCTGGGCAGGCTTTTTCAATTTTGTAGCCTATTGGATTTCAGAGTTTAAGGTGGCAGATACGGTTTCAAAGACCGTAAACAGCGATGTCATCACCCTACAGGTAATCATTGCCGGACTGATAGCCGCAATAATATGGAATCTGTTGACATGGTGGCTGGGAATTCCTTCGAGCTCTTCGCATACTTTAATTGGTGGCTTTGCAGGTGCTGCCGTAGCTCATGCAGGAGGATTTGATGTAGTAAATATTGAAAAAGTAACCAAAGTTATAGTCTTTATTTTTCTTGCACCAATGATAGGCATGTTTGTAGCCTATTCCATATCAATTATTCTCATGTGGATCAGCCGAAGAGGGCATCCGCGTAAACTCGACCGGTGGTTCAGGCGGCTTCAGTTGTTTTCGTCAGCCATGTTCAGCATCGGGCATGGGGGTAATGATGCCCAGAAAGTGATGGGTATTATCTCTGCTGCACTGATTGTCTATGTGGCACAAGCGGGATATTCACCGGAAGAAATACCTAAATGGATGTTTGTCGGCCAGAAAATCAATGAAATGGGAAAAATGGAAATTCATCATATTCCCGAATGGGTAGTTATAGGATGCTATTCAGCTATTGCCCTTGGCACCATGTCGGGAGGATGGAGAATAGTTAAAACCATGGGCTCAAAAATTACCAAAATCACCTCTTTTGAGGGAGTTGTTGCCGAAACATCAGGCGCTATCACCTTGTTTGCAACCGAACGACTTGGAATCCCCGTTTCAACTACCCATACCATCACCGGGTCCATTATTGGTGTTGGCATGACAAAACGTTTATCGGCAGTCAGATGGGGAGTGGCACGAAATATTATCATCGCATGGCTACTGACCATTCCTGCCTCCATGCTGATTGCAGCCCTCGTCTATTTCCTTCTTAGTCATTTTATTTGATAATCAATAACTTAACATGAAACTTGATAAAATTTTTCAGGCACTTGTTCCAAAAGAAAAAAAATTTTTCCCTTTACTTGAAACCGCTGCTGACAACCTTGTTTCGTGCTCAGAATTATTTATTAAGCTCATTAAAATAGAAAATATTGAAGAAAGGCTTCCTGTAATAATCCAAATAAAAGAATCCGAAAAAACAGGGGACGAAATTATTAAAACCGTAATTTCCGAACTGAACAGTACTTTTATTGTCCCCTTCGAAAGAGACGACATATTCAACCTGATAACTGCATTGGATGATGTGATAGACGGTATTGACGGTACTTCACAGCGTATCTCCTATCTGCGGCCCAAAATTTTTCCGCCTGAAATAATAGAAATAGCAGATCGCCTGCTTCTTGCCTGTCAGGAAATTAAAGTTGCTGTTCATGGCCTGCAGAATATGAAAAACATCGAAAGACTGAAAGAAAATTGTCAGCGTGTAAAAATCATTGAAAAAGAAACAGATGAATTGTTCCATCTCAGCATTTCAAGACTGATGAAAAATGAAGAGGATCCGGTTGAATTTATTAAAAAGAAAGAAATCCTTGAAGTGCTTGAGGAATGCATTGACCTGACAGAAGATGTTACCGACATCATCAGAGGCATTATTGTCAGATTCGGATGAAAAAAAGCTAATTTGCTCATTAACAATTCCTGTTGAATATTTTTCACCTCCATTGTCCGATTATTTATTACCTTTGGTTAAAAATTTGCGTTCATTGGAAACGTCATTTCAAAAGCTTTGAGGAAATTTTATATCATATTGATTTTCATCTTTTCCGGAATAATGTTGGTATATGCCCAGCAAATCAGGAAATATTATGACGAAGGACTCGAGCTGCTTGAGAAAAAAAATTATCCCGAGGCCATTAAAAAATTCACCTATGCCATAAAGATAAACCCCGACTATAAAGACCTGTTTTTTCAACGGGCCACTGCTTACGAAAAAAACGGAGAATATGCAAAAGCCGCTGATGATTACAAAACATCCGCTGAAAAATATAAAAACAAAGCTTTTTTTTATTTTCAGGCCGGAAAAATGTATTATGCTGCCGGGGATTATTATCCGGCTATTGAAATGCTGCATGTAAGCACCGATCTCGACAAAAAGAATCTGGAAGCATACCTGTTGAAAATCAAAGCGATGCTTACATTAAAAAACTACGATGCAGCTCTTTATGAGTGTAATCAGGCATTAAAACTTAAAAAAAACTCACTGACTTATTATTATCACGGGATTACAGCTTTTTACCTGAAAGATTTTGAGACGGCTGAAGAAGATCTGGAAAAAGCCGTGAAACTGGATATTACCAATCATGAAGCTTTTGCCGGACTGGCAGAGCTTTATTATCAGATAGGTAAAAATGACAAGGCTGCCGATATGATAAACCGCGCCATCATTATCATGCCTGGGAGAGCCGAATATTACCTGCTCAGAAGCAAGATTAAAGTTCGCAAAAATGAC
>JAAYUY010000066.1 GCA_012517435.1 Sphingobacteriales bacterium
GCTTCATTTTTAAGCATCCCTGCATAAATGTAATTTGCTCTTGCTGAATTCTTAAGGTAGTCAATATCATGAGCAACCAGACTTTCCTGAGTTTTCCATTGTACATTTCTACGGTTGGTGTAAATTACCGTTATCACAAACAGCAACAACAGGATAACACCAAAATTCTTTAAATTCCGTGCAGTTACCTGCCTGAAATCCTGAGATATTTTAAAAACCTGAAATAAAAAGCCAGCCACCACTATCGAAAAGCCAAGAGAGGCAGCATACAAAAATCTGTCTGCCGCAATTCCCATGATCAGCCTCACAATGTTTGAATACATGGAAATAAAGATGAGATAAAGAATGATGCCCCAGAAAAGCCATTTTTTTCTCTTAAAGGAATATAAAGCAAGGATAAAGAGTGCCAGATGTATGACCAGTGAAACCCAAACTACAGGATCTTCCCATGTTTTTACGGGAAAGAGGTTATATCCGTAATAAAAACGCATGGGATAAGGAATGAAAATCATTTTCAGATAAAAAAGCAGGATTAACAAGCCTGTCGGAATACGCTGAAGTTTATTGTAATTCAGCATTGGGTTTTCGACAAACTGTTTGGGGCGGGACCTGTCGGGAAACAACTGAGCAACCCCGAACTTAATTCCTATCCATGCCATCACCAAAACAGCTGCTACCAACACTATTCTTTTTTTATTGGCTTCCGGCATAAACCACAGTAAAAATGGAATGACTGCCAGAAAAGCTATGGCAGAACTTTTTGAAAGATAAGCATTTACAAATAATACCAAACCTGTGATCAGGTGATGAATGCCTTTTCCGGTGGTAAAATGATAGAAAAACCAGCAGGATAAGAGAGAAAAAAGAAAACTCATCAATTCATCCCTGTTCTTCAGACTACTGACCACCTCAGTATGAACGGGGTGAATCAGAAACAGAATGGTAATGGTCAATGGAAACAAGATGCCTGCATGGTCATAAGAGGAGAATAGTTTTTTTAAAATGACAAAAACCATAAAGACAGTTAACAGATACAGCAACAGGTTGATCAGGTGGCTGATGTGTGGATTAGAGCCAAATATGGCATATTCAATGGCAAAAGTTGTTTTAACAACCGGACGATAGCCAAAACTGAGCGATTCCCCATCTTCAAATATATTGCGGGCATATTGGGTGGTAAAGATTTCTCCGATGGCTGAAAAACCTTTTTTAACCTGTTCGTTATTGGTAACATACACATCATCAAGTGAATAGTCATTAAAAATGGTGTTTCCGTAATAGATAAAGCACAAGAGAGCGAGCAAAATAAACACCCTCCGGTTATTCAGATTTTCAAACCATGCAGTTGATGTTTTGGTTTTTTTTTGCGTCTTTTTGCTTTTTGCAGCCTTCATAAGCATTTGTCAAGGAGGGGTAAAAATAAGAAGCAAACAGGAATTGTAATTTTATTTGTCATGTTTAATCAGGTTGGAGAGATAAAAGATGGTAAGCGAACATAAATTCATTAATTTTGTTCATTCATTGAAAGAACCAAATACATGGATACCAGCATAAAAATATTTATTGCCGGAGGAACCGGACTGATAGGTCAATATCTGGTCAGGCACCTATATGACAGCGGATACCGGCCTATGGTCATTTCAAGAAACAAGGAAAAAGCCACGCAAATATTTGGGAATGTAGCTCTTGCAGTGACATGGGATGACCTCAGCCATGATAAAAATTTGTTTTCCGGAAAATATGCCATCATCAACCTTGCAGGTGAAAATATTTCATCCTTTGCATGGACATCTTCATTTAAAAGCAAAATCATCAGCAGCCGGATAAGTGCTGTTGAGAGTCTGCTCAAAGCCATCCGTCAGTCACAAGACAGTCCTGAGCTGTTTATTCAGGGCTCAGCCATTGGTTATTATGATAATAAAAAAGGGGAAATCAGTACAGAAAGCTCACCAAAAGGAAGTGGTTTTCTGGCCGATGTTGTCGAAAAAACAGAAAATCTGATTCATTCAAATGCATTTTTATTCAGACGTTATGCCATCATCCGCACAGGAATCGTTTTAAGTACTGCCGGTGGTATGTTGAAAAGATCCCTGCTCCCGTATAAACTATTTCTCGGTGGCCCGGTAGGCACAGGAAGGCAGTGGCGTTCATGGATTCATTATTTCGACCATGTCAGGGCTATTCAGTATATCATCGAAAACAGCCGGTCTGAAGGCATCTATAATCTGACAGCCCCTGAACCCGTAACAGAAAAAAAATTCAGCCACACAGTAGCCGGTATTTTGAAAAGGCCTGATATTTTTAAAAAACCTGCATTTTTACTCAAATTAATGTTTGGTGAAATGGCAGAGGCCATTCTGCTCAATGGCGAAAGAGCAATACCTGAAAAACTCCTGAATGAGAACTTCAGATTTATTTTTCCTGACATCGGAAAGGCCTTAACAAACCTTCTCTGTGAATAAAAACAGGGTTAGATATGTTTCAAAAACATTATACCTTTGGAAATAATTTTTTACCCAAAATCAACACAAATGAAAGGAAAACTTTTGCTGTTCTTTTGCATGGGTGTTCTGTTTTTCAATCATGAATTATTTTCCCAGACAAAAGCAGAAAATCAGGTGGTCAAGGTAAGTGTAGTGGTTCAGGAAAATCCACCGTCCATACAGTTGCAGTGGCCTCTGAACGCAAATGCCCAATATTACCGTATCAACCGGAAAGAAAAAGAAGCTACCGGCTGGGGAGCAGCTTATGCTACCTTACCCGGAACCTCAACCGGATTTACCGATGTTAATGTCGAAATTGGGAAAGGATATGAATATCAGGTATATTGCAATACGGGTGTTGGAAACCCTGCCGGAGTATCTTATGTTTACAGTGGAATCAAATTACCGACAACTGAAAAAAGAGGTACTGTTTTATTATTGATTGACAGTGTTTTAAGCATGTATTCAGAAGAGCTTCGCCTGCTTGAAACCGATTTAATCGGAGATGGCTGGGAAGTAACAGGTATTTTCGTTCCCCGGAGCATGAGCGTTGCCGATGTCAAAAACCTGATTGTTCAGCAATGCAATAAAAATCCGGATATCAACACATTATTTCTTTTAGGAAGAATTGCTGTTCCCTATTCCGGCAATTTAAATCCGGATGCTCATCCCGACCATCTGGGTGCCTGGCCAGCCGATGTATTCTATGCCGACCTTGACGGAACATGGACAGACAATACCGTCAATAATTCCTCTGCTGCACGCGAAGAAAATAAAAACGTAGCCGGAGACGGGAAATATGACCAGTCGGTACTTCCCTCCCCTGTTGACCTACAGTGCGGAAGAGTTGACCTTTACCGTATGTCTCAGTTCCCGAAAGCCGATACTTCCCTCATCCGGCAATATCTGGCTAAAAATCATGCTTTCCGGCATGGCCGGTTCAATACAGTGGAAAGAGGTCTGATTGATGATAATTTTCAAAGCTATGATGAGGGCTTTGCCCAGACCGGATGGCGCAATTTTTCTCTGATGTTCGGCCCCGACAGTATTTTCACCAGAGATTATTTCGGAACACTTTCCACTGATAATTATTTATGGAGTTATGGATGCGGTGGCGGAAGCTATACTTCCTGCGGAGGAATCGGAAATACGGGCAATTTTGTCAGCACTCCGGTTAAAACGGTATTTACCATTTTGTTTGGCTCTTATTTTGGCGACTGGGACAGCGACAACAACTTTCTACGTGCACCATTAGCCGCTGAAGGACAAGCACTTACATGCTTCTGGGCAGGACGTCCCAACTGGCATATCCACCACATGGCCATGGGTGATTGCATTGGCTACAGCACAAAACTCACACAAAACAATACTTCCTTATATGCTACAGGTTACGGTGCCGGATGGATACATATTGCTTTAATGGGTGATCCCACCCTGCGTATGCATGTTGTCAGTCCGCCTGCAAATCTGAAGGCCGACAGCATCGGCAATGTTACCATCAGGCTTAGCTGGACTGCTTCTTCTGACCCCTTTGTTTTAGGTTACAACATTTACAGGGCAAAAACCATTTCCGGTAATTTTGAAAAAATCAACAACGATCTGGTTGCAGGCACTTCATTTATTGATCCGCTTTCAGACAACGGGAACAATGTTTACATGGTCAGGGCAGTGAAACTTCAGCAAAGCCATAGCGGAACCTATTATAACATGAGCCAGGGGATATTCGATTCAGCCTCAACACTCTGGCCTGCAGGTTTACCACTGCATCCGTCCAAAGTTCAGGCGTTTTCGGTATTTCCTAATCCTGCCGAAGGAAAAATATCCGTTTATCTTAAACAAAATTTTGAAAATGAAATAGATATAACAATCAGTGATCTGTTGGGAAAAACTGTTTACCATACAACTGAAAACAACAATACGCCTGAAATCTTCAAAAATATTGATCTGACAGGATTCAGCAAGGGCATGTATCTGGTCAGGATTTCTTCCGGTGATTTTAATTCATGTCAAAAGATTATCTTAAAATAAAGACAACATGAAAAAGTTATTATGGTTATTTTCCGCATTAATAATTTGTTCATCAAATATTTACGGACAAAAGAAAGTCGAAAAGGCTGTCAATCTCATGCGTGAAGGAACGGTTTATCTCGACAAAGGCGACCTTAAAAATGGCATAAAATCGCTGAAAAAAGCATTTAAACTTGATCCGCAAAACAAAAGCATTGCCTATGAACTCGCTTATGCGTATTATAAAAATGCTGAATATAAAAAAGGGGTTGAAACGCTTGAAAAAATTCTCGGTAGTGAAGAATTTGATGATTACAAAGGTTTTATTCCTGACCTTTATTCAAAAGCCGGCATTGATTTTAAACACAAACTGAAACCCCCTCCTAAAAAAGAGCCTTCCACAGCAAAGGAATTCAATGAGGAAGCAAAAAATCTAATGTCCACAGACAAAGAAAAAGCATTGGCATATTTTGAAAAAGCCATCGACCTCGACCCCAAAGAAAAAGAAAACTACTACTATGCAGCAAAACTTTACTCCGAAACCCCTGAGCAGTTGTGGGCTATTATTTATGCAGAAATATACATCCTGCTTGAACCAGAAGGGACTCGGTCTGAAGAAATGAAAGAGCTTCTCCTTACCTCGTACAAAAAGGGCATTATT
Organism: Sphingobacteriales bacterium; assembly: GCA_012517435.1. Classification (NCBI taxonomy): domain Bacteria; kingdom Pseudomonadati; phylum Bacteroidota; class Sphingobacteriia; order Sphingobacteriales; species Sphingobacteriales bacterium. The sequence continues at coordinate 5,152 of JAAYUY010000066.1, forward strand.
ATCAAAGGTGGAGGGCAATATGAACTCAAACTCAGCAACCGTAAGGCGGAATATATGCTGCAAAACTTCGATCCCAAAAACTTTAAGGTGAATTTTGAACAATCTTATGTTACCACTTATGAATTGTGTGTGGATCGCCTGAATGAAGGCGGATTCCGGATCAGCAATCTGTATTTTATGCGAAAAGCCTTTATCGGATACTGGTTCAGGGGAAAAGA
>JAAYUY010000067.1 GCA_012517435.1 Sphingobacteriales bacterium
TGAGTCAGTGTAAGAGTACCATCCAGATTATTTGTAACTGTCAGATTGTACAAACCAACAGCTGTAGTCATCTGAAAAGTAAAATAAGCGTATAGAGCAGTGTCGTTGATTACCGTAAAGCTGTCTCTGTTTATCTGGGTTGTTCCCTGATTAAGCCTGATAACGGTGAAATTAGCTGTCGTAAAAGAAGTATTCGAAGCAAGAATAAGGGCTTTTACTGAAGTTCCCTGCTCGGTAGAATCAGGGTCAATACTCAGCAACACAGGAGTAAATGGTGTTTTTAACACCCAGAAAACTCCGGTCAGGGTTAAATTTCCATCAATTGTACTGTTGACATTCAGGTTATAGGCTCCCGTTGGGCGCGTTTTAGAAACCGTAAAGTAAACATAAATTGCCGTATCATTGATGATAGAGAAACTGTCGTAAGGGATGATGTTTGTTCCCTGTACCAACCGGATGGCAGAAAAAGTTGTGGCTATAAAATTCGTGTTTTGACCCAGAATCAGAGCCTTGAAATGAGTTCCCTGATAAACTGAATCAGGATCAATGCTCAGCAGTTTTGGCGCATAAGGTGATGTCAGTACCCAGAATTTATTCGCTAATGTGAGATTGCCATCAATACTGTTGGAGACAGTCAACTGATAAACACCGGCAGGCCGTGATATGGCAATGGTAAAATAGGCATAAAGAGCCGTATCGTTAATAACAGTAAAACTGTCATAATTTATTTGATTCATTCCAAGGCTAAGACGGATAACCGTGAAACTGGCTGTTGTAAAATTTGTATTTTTCGAAAGGATTAAAGCTTTTATGGATGTTCCCTGGAAGGTACTGTCGGGGTCAATACTTAATAAGGCCGGAGATGTGGGAGATAAAAGAACCCAAAAACTGCCTGCAAGATTCATATTTCCGTCAACACTATTATTTACGATCACGTTGTAGGCTCCAACCGGGCTTGTTTTTCCAATAGTAAAATAGGCATAAAGCGCAGTATCATTGATTACATGAAAACTGTCTCTGTTGATTTGGTTAAAGCCTCTTGTGAGACGGATAGCGTTAAATGTGGCTTTGGTAAAGTTTGTTTTTTGTGCTGTTATCAGGGCTTTAAATGATGTTCCCTGATAGACACTATCAGGATCAATAGCCGACAAGCTTTGTCCGGATACTTTAGGCAGATTGAAACATAATACTGCCAGAATAATAATCTTAAAAGAGTTTTTCATGTCCAATTTATTTATTAATTTTGAGTTCAAATATAGACGGAACTGGTATAATGAAAGTTTAATCCCGTGCAATATGTCAGTATTTAATAAGAGGCATTTTTATTGATAATCATAATTGTCTGAAATTTTGACTTATGTATAAAAAAGAAATTGAGCAGTACTATCACAAAATAGAAAACTTTGTTTACGAGCGAAAACTGGCGGAAGCTATTCAAAACCTTGATGTTTTCATAAAAGAGAGCATGTCATTTGATTTACAACAGGATTACGAACAGACCCTTGAAAATTATAAATACCTTCTTGGTTTTATGATAAAAGGAGTTGTAGATCCTGAGCGTGAAAAAATATATAATAATATTTGCTGCCATCTTTTGGAAATCAATGATAAAGCACGACAAAATGCTTTTTTTTATTGTCCCGAGCTTCCTTATTTTAAGGCAAAAAATTACTTCAACAATCAGGGAAAACTATCGAAAGAAACGGCTGAACAGTTATTGGATAAAGTGGTCTCGCCAAGAGTTATTGCAGATATGTTAAGCAATACTTCAGTCAGTGACGATGATGCAAGTCTTGAAGAGCAATCATGGCAGGGCATGGAAGAATTGTTCAGAATATTCTGGTTGACAGATCGGTATGATGAAATTGATTCTGATTTGTTTGAAAGAATAATCGAACATGAAAATATTTTCTGGTATGAAAAAAGTTTACTGGTTTCAGCCTTAACACTTGGATTGTTAAACAATTTTGACATTGCCAAAATATCACTTCTCATCAGGACATATCTGAAAAAATTACCCCATATCAGTGAAAGGGCACTGACAGGTTTGATTTTGGCAATTTATAAATACGACAGGCGTATTGAATTTTATCCGGCTATTTTTTCAGAATTACTTCTGCTTACAGACTACAATGAGTTTAAAGATGACCTGAAAGCCCTTATTTTTCAGCTAATTACGACAAAAGATACCGAAAAACTCTCGAAAAAACTTCAGGAAGAAATATTACCGGAAGTGATAAAACATGCACCGCAGATTGCTAAAAACCTGGATATTGAAAAGTTGTTGTCGGACAAAGATGAAGATGAGAAAAACCCCAAATGGAAAGAAGTGTTTAAAGATTCTCCGGGTTTGTACGACAAGCTGGAAGAGTTATCCAAACTCCAGATGCAGGGAAGTGATATGTTTATCGGAACTTTTGCTCAGCTTAAACATTTCCCTTTCTTTAACAACCTGATCAATTGGCTCTTGCCTTTTTATGCTGATGAGAAAAACCTGAAAAGTTCTTTGCAAAAAGAGCTGTCGCATCCCAATTTCATCGAATTTCTTGAAGCACTCGAAGTTGCACCTTACATCTGCAATTCTGATAAATATTCCTTTTGCTTTAACCTGAAAGCTTTACCCGAACAGCAGAAACTGCTTTTGTTCGATATGTTTATTGAAGAAACACATTCATTAAGGGAAATGCTTCTGGAAGAAGGAAGAATTGATATGACCCTTAAGAGCAGAATTATTATTACCCAGTATTTACAGGATTTATACAGGTTTTTTAAGCTTAATCCGCAAAAATTTCATTTTGAAGATGTTTTCCAATGGAAGCTTGACATTCATAATACTGCAACAATAAAAAAACTGATCAATGATCCTGTATTTTTCAAAGAAATCGCTGATCAATATTTTAACAGGGAGCATTACGATGAAGCTGCCGTCATTTACGAATCAATTTATCAGGCAGGGAATGAAGACCTTGAAATTTTGCAAAAACTTGGTTTTTGTTTTCAAAAGCTGAAAAACTATTCAAAAGCCATTGAAAATTATTCAAAGGCAGATATCATTGACACCGGAAATGTCTGGATATGGCGAAAACTGGCTTATTGTTATTTAAAAATGGAAGATTTTCAGAATGCCCTGAAATATTATTGTGAAATTGAAAAGGAAGATACTGAAAACTGGAAAATACAGGCTTATATTGCCCATTGCTACTTCAATCTGAATGAGTATGAAAAAGCACTGAATATTTTCTTCAAGGTAGATTTGTTAAAGCCAGACAATCCTTATATTATCAAATCAATAGCATATACTAATTTTTTACTTGGAAAATTTAATGAATCCCTTAATCATTATCAAAAACTTGGTTCAGATCAGTTGAATTACAATGATTTAATGAATCTCGGGCATCTCTATCTTTGCCTGAAAGACAGGCAAAATGCAAGTAATTACTATTTAAAAAGTATTGTGAATTATCCCGATGGTATAAATGGTTTTTTCAGGCAATTTGAAAATGATCGTGCTTTGTTGATGAAATACGGAGTAAATGCAGAACACTTTCCCTTAATCATTGATTATCTGAAAATGTCCAGAGAGGGTAAAATGAATGAATATTAAAATCAGGCTTTTTTTAGCGTAAAACCGAAAGTGGAACCCACTCCGGGTGTACTTCTGACATTAATTGTCTGACGATGACATTCAATAATATGTTTTACAATTGCCAACCCAAGTCCTGAGCCGCTTTCTTTCCGGTCGTGGCTTTTGTCCACCCTGAAAAAGCGTTCAAACACCCGCGGCAAATGCTCTTTTTCTATTCCAATACCGTCATCACTGACTTCTACTAAAATATTGTCTCCCATGTCGTACAGTCCGATTTTCACACTTCCGTTTTCTTTTCCATAACGTATGGCATTGACAATCAGATTATTAAGAACTCTTGATATTTGTTCTTTATCTGCGTAAACATGAAAGGGAGTATCGCAGCCTTCTTTAAACCCAAGGCTGATGTTCTTTTTAATTGTCTGAATTTCAAGATTAAACATGATTTCTTCGATCAGATCCCTGATGTCGAATTTCGTATATACCAATTGCAATTCTCCGTTTTCAAGCCTTGAAATTATTTCAAGATCAGTTATTATTTCTCCAAGTTTTTCCAGATTTTGAGCGGCTTTTTTCAGGTATTTCAAATTTATTTCTTCATCAGATAGTTTATTATCGATAAGGGTCTGAATATATCCCTGGGCATTGAACAACGGGCTTTTCAGTTCATGAGAGACATTGGTCAGAAATTCTCTCCTGTATTGTTCATTTTTAATCAGCGTATTGATCTCATTCTGATAGTCTTCTTTCCAATGAGCCACCTGTTCTTCAACTTCTCCGATTACATCTCTGGTAAGCTGAATTTTTTGGGGTGCAACCTCTTTTGTCGATTTTATGTGATGAATGGATTTGTATATCAATTTGATTTTCCGATAGATAAATATCTGCAATACAAAATAAAAAACCAGATACGATAACACAAAAGCCATCAGAAAGGCAATGATGATAAACCAGATGTCAGGTAGTTTTTCAAACAAAAATTCAGTTATTAAAATACAGATAAACAGAACAGACAGAATGGCTGATGAAAGGAGAGCAAGCTGGAAAGGGGTAAGGTTCTTTTTCTTCATAAGTCAGATTGATTGTCAGGGTTCATATTTATACCCAACGCCCTTTATGGTTTTAATATGTTCAGGGCTAAGTTTTTCACGAAGTTTCCGGATATGTACATCGATGGTTCGGTCTCCGACAATAATATCATTACCCCAGACACCCGTGAGTATTTCTTCACGTGTAAATACTTTACCGGGTTTGGATGCAAGAAAAGAAAGCAGTTCAAACTCTTTTCGGGGCAATATTTTATCTTCTCCGTTGAAGGTTACTGAATATTTTTCTCTGTCAATAATAAGCTCTCCTATTTCAGTTTTCGGAACTTGCTCCATTGTTTTGGTTCTACGAAGCAATGATTTAACCTTGCTAAGCAAAAGACTTACTTTAACGGGTTTAACAATGTAGTCGTCAGCACCTGCTTCAAGGCCGGCAATATGAGAATAATCGTCACTTCTGGCAGTCAGAAAAACAATCAGTGTATCCTTAAGTTGGTCGTTTTTTCGTATTTTCTGACAGGTTTCGAGGCCGTCCATTAACGGCATCATTACATCAAGAATTATCAAATCCGGATGTTTGGCCATAGCAGTTTTAAGTGCCTCCTGACCATTGGCTGCAGTAAACACCTGGTACCCTTCATATTTGAGATTGTATGAGATAAATTCAAGAATATCAGGGTCATCATCAGCGATCAGTATTTTAATTTCAGTTTTCATGTTTAAATTGGCATATAAAAAATTTGATGCAAAATTAACATGCAAATGACACAAATCGGGCAAATAACAATTATTTAACGATAATGTAAATTTAATATAAAACAGTTTGGTTCATAGAACTGAAAATCAATGCAAAAGAATATTTTATTCATGTGTTTCATTCTGAGGTATTTTAACCCTGAATTAATTAAAATTTAAAATTGCAATAATATTCAGCAAAATAGCCCGGAATAACTTTGCATAAAGTTTAAATGAATGAAAATCAAACAATTCGCTATTTTAATAGTTGTTTTAATCACCTCTTATACAGATTTATACTCACAAACCGGAACCATAAAGGGAACAGTATGGGATAAAAAACTGAATGAAGCATTGGTGGGGGTTAATGTTTATATTCAGGGATCTTCTACCGGATCGGCTACCGACCTGAACGGAAATTATACAATTAATAATGTAAAGCCCGGGACATATAATCTGGTAGCTTCTTACATTTCATATAAAACACAAATTATTGAAAAAGTGATTGTTAAGCCTCAACAAACCACTATTGTTAACATCACTTTAGAGGAAGATGCCATTGTCATTAAAGACATTGTTATTTCTGCTGTGCGTGTCTCACAGAGTGAAGTAAATGTAATCAATGCCATCAAAAACAGCGACAATGTGGTTAGTGGGGTAAGCGGGCAGACCATAAGCAAAACCATGGACAGAGATGCATCAGAAGTATTGAAACGCGTACCTGGTATAACTATTATGAACGGTAGATTTATCATGATCAGGGGATTAAGCGAAAGATTTAACAGTGTTTGGTTGAATGGGGCTGCCACTCCCAGCTCTGAAGTGGATGTTAAAGCATTTTCATTTGACCTGATTCCCAGTGGAATGATTGACAATATCCTTGTATTTAAAACACCTTCTGCTGAGTTACCCTCTGATTTTGCAGGCGGAAGTATTCAGGTGTTTACACGGAATGTCCCCGAAAGTAACAACATATCTGTTTCATTTTCACAATCTTACAGGACAAACACAACATTTAAACGTTTTGTCAGGCATGAAGGTGGAAAATATGACTGGTTGGGATTTGATGATGGAACAAGGGGATTGCCTGATAATTTTCCTTCAGCAGAAGATTTCATCAAGATTGCAAATTCATCAAATATCACAGACAGGGAAAAAGTACTTGAGGTGAGCAAAAATCTGAATAAAAACTGGACGACCCATACGATTACTGCCATTCCCGATCAACGTTTTTCTTTCGGATTTAGCCGCAGGTTCAACATTAAAAAAAGTACTCTTGGCAATATAACATCCCTCAACTACACCAATACCTTTACAAACCATGAAATTTACAGAGCTGATTATCAAAACTATGACACTGTATTGGATAAAAGTGTTTTGTATTATTATAACAATGATACACAGTTTACAAACAACATAAAGCTGGGTTTTCTTCACAACTGGTCAATTGTCATAGGTGAAGGCCTTAACATTGACTTCAGAAACCTTTTTAATCAGATTTCCTATACCAGAACAATATTAAGAAACGGTTATGAAAATTATGGTGGAAATTATATCATGGCGAATGAGTTCAGATTTTTAAGCCGAACCATTTACAGCGGACAGTTGGCTGGCAGGTATAAATTCAGGAATCAGCTTACCGAGTTCAACTGGGTAGCCGGTTATTCCTTTTCCAACAGAAATGAACCTGATATTAAAAGATTATCATTCAATAAAATAACAGAAGACCCGAGCGATCCACATTATGAGAAATATGCTCTTCAATTCTTTTTTGCTGCCTCCCCGGAAAAAGTGGGAAGAGTATTTATCCGTTTGAAGGAGAATGTCTATGTGGGTTCTTTTAACCTGAAACACAATCTTGTTTTTTCAGAAACTTTTAATGCAGAATTAAAAACAGGCTTTTATCTCGAAAGTAAAGACAGAACTTTCAGCACAAGAAATATTGGATATAAAGTTTCAAATCTGTTTTATTTCAATCAGGAATTGCCTTTTTTACCGATAGAAGAAATTTTTAACAATAAAAACATAAACGATTCAGATGGAATTGTACTGGATGAAAAAACAAATGCATCCGATTCATACACAGCAAAAAACAAACTGATAGCCGGTTACCTGAATATTAAAATTCCTTTAAGGGAAAAGTTAAACATAAATGCAGGTGTGAGAATAGAAAGAAATATACAGGAACTTCACAGTTTCCGGACAGATAACCCGACCATCCCCGTAAATGTTATGTTGGATAGCATCAACATATATCCTTCCGTAAATCTGTCTTACAACCTTAACCATAATCGACTTTTCCGGATTGCCTATGGAATGACTGTCAACCGTCCTGAATTCAGGGAAATTGCACCTTACCTCTTTTATGACTTTGAAAACAAAGCAGGCATACGGGGGAATCCGATGATTGTAAATACTTACATTCATAATTATGATTTCAGATACGAAATTTATCCATCTCCGAAAGAAATGATTAGTGCGGGCATTTTTTACAAAAACTTTATTAATCCGATAGAAGTTTATGTTGTCCCGTCAGGTTCAGGAGCTGAATATACCTTTCGTAATACGAAAAGCGCCTATAGTTACGGAATAGAGCTGGACATTAAAAAATCACTTGAAACATTATCAAAACGAAGTGACTGGTTGTCGGGATTTAAAGATTTCAGTGTTATTTTCAACGGGTCATTGATTAAAAGTATGATAAAGTTTGCAGAAAATGAGCTTGAATCAGACAGAGCAATGCAAGGCCAGTCACCTTATATTTTAAATACCGGGATATTTTATCAGAATGATTCGTTTAATTTTAATGTCAGCATTTTGTACAATATTATTGGTAAACGAATTATCTATGCAGGAGATCCTTACTCTCAGGCACCAGATGTTTATGAGATGCCGCATCATAATTTAGACCTGATAATTTCAAAAAAATTAGGCAAAAATCTGCAGGTAAAACTGGGCGTTCAGGATTTGCTGAATCAGGAAATTGTATATAAACAAACCATTCATTTCAATAAAGATAATAACGGAGACGGTAAGGGTGACGGAATAGTGTCGAGAGATGAAATCAGGCTTAATTATTTTCCCGGCAGGTATTTTACCCTTTCACTCGACCTTAAACTTTAACTTATCTTAACATTTTGAAAAGCAATTAATAACATTATCAATAATAACTGGTTACATAGCAAAAAAAACTTTGCACGAGAAAAATTAATTTGAAAACATTAAAAATTAAAACTTATGAAAAAAATTCTTTTACAGCTTTTAGTTGTTTTAGGTTCTTACGGAGCCATTGCGCAAAGCATTAATGATCCATTCTTTGAAAAGGTAAGCTATATTGGTGCATTTGGAACAGAAGACTGGACTGCAGGTTGGGCAAACTGGAAACCACAAAGCACAAGTTATCCGGATGCTACTGAAATTATTGAAGGAGAAATTACGACCAATCTGGTTCTGGATGCCAATAAAACCTATTTATTAAAAGGTTTTGTTTACGTTGCTGATGGGGCATCCATTACTATTCCTGCCGGAACAGTTATCAGAGGAGATAAAGACAGCAAAGGAACATTGATTATCGAAAAAGGTGGGAAAATCTTTGCAAAAGGCACAAAAGACAAACCAATAGTATTTACTTCAAACCAGGCAATCGGAAGCAGGTCTTATGGCGACTGGGGAGGTTTGGTAATTTGCGGAAAAGCCAAAATAAATGTTGCAGGTGGAAGTGCTGTCATTGAAGGAGGACCAAGAAGCACTTATGGCGGAAATGATGACGAAGACAGCTCAGGTGTTCTTAGCTACGTTAGAATTGAATTTGGTGGTATTCCCTTACTTCCTGACAAAGAAATCAATGGTTTAACATTGGGCGGTGTCGGAAGCCTTACACAGATTGATCATATTCAGGTTTCATATAATGGCGATGACTCTTATGAATGGTTTGGCGGTACGGTAAATGCAAAATACCTGATTGCTTTTAAAGGTTGGGATGATGATTTTGACACAGATTATGGGTTCAGAGGTAGGGTTCAGTTTGCTGTTGCACTTCGCGACCCCAATATTGCTGATGTTTCCGGTTCAAATTGCTTCGAATCTGACAATGACGGAAGCGGAAGCAGTAATACCCCGATAACAAGTCCTGTTTTTTCTAATCTGAGTTATTTCGGGCCTAAGGCAAATTCATCAGTTACCGTAAACTCAAATTATAAAAGAGCCATGCACTTAAGAAGAAATACCAGACTAAAGGTTTATAATTCAGTATTTGCGGGTCATCCAACCGGTTTATTTATTGACGGTACTGCTGCTCAGACCAATGCTACCAATAATGATCTGGTGGTCAGCCATACCATCATGAGTGGAATGTCAAATTTCTTTGCCAGCAATTTTGAACGCAGCTATTTCTTTTCAACGGATAAGAAAAACGATACACTTGCTTTAAATACCCTACTATTAATTACAGACCCGTTTAATCTTGATGCTCCTGATTTTCTTCCTTTAGCAAATTCTCCTGTTCTGAAAAGATCTGTCTGGTATGAAAGTGAAATTCAGGAAATGAATAATTATTCAGACATCAATGCCTTTCCGGTACCATTTACTGATCAA
>JAAYUY010000068.1 GCA_012517435.1 Sphingobacteriales bacterium
GAAATTTTTCAGGAGAAATAAACGGAGGATTCAATTTTATCAGTTTTCTTTTTCAAATTGAAGTTCCTGAATATAGGTTACGTTGTCAATATCCTTGCAAAGGATATAGGTTCTGAATTTTCCGGTAGTAGCCTGCAGATAACCGATGACATACTGAAGGCCTTTGGAGGAAGAGCTTTTATGTTTGATAACAAAGCTGACAGGAGGATTTTCATTGAAAAAATCTCTCAACAGAAGTTCAGCCTGTGCTTTACTGTAAATATTTTCGGTATTGTTGATTTTGAGCTCAACCCTCGCGCTGAAGTATTTTGCTATTTCCCGTGAATTACCGGATTTGATGGCAAGAGCAATTTCATCAAAAATATCCGCCAGAACTATAATACTTATGGTACTAAGTATTAAAAAGGGAATAATTAATCTGAATTTGTTGACTCTCATTTTTGAATTATAGCTGAATAATTACCAAAATTATGCCAGCAAAAGTATTGAAAAAGTTTCATTTTCATAAGCTTAAGTCATCATCTGGTTTTTCCGGGCAATCACAAAAACGTTGGTGGCCAGAAACGGATTGGAAGTAGTGGGTTTCCTGAAGACAAATTTTTTCATAAAACGCTTGAATATACTATCTTTCAGTACATCAAGGGGTGCAGTAATGAGGCAGGAATATTCCACGGTGAAGTGATGTTTTTGCAAAAGTTTTATCATTCTTTTACGGGTATAGATTCTGGCATTGGCCCATTTTTCATGACATTTTCGGGGCAGCCAGGAGAAAAAGGGAACCCTGTTCCAGGGGAGAAAAGGGAGATGGGCGCCATGGGTTTCAAAAATCCACCATTTGTGAGGAACGGTAACAGCGAGCAGTCCTCCCGGTTTTAACATTCTGTACAGTTGCGAAACGCTGTTTTCATCCCTGAGGTGTTCGATGACCTCGAAGCAGACTATCCGGTCGTATTGTTCTGTAACCTCTTCTTTTTCAATATCCTTTATGATAAATTCGCAGTTGGTGCAATTTCTTTCAAGAGCCGTCTGCCTGAAGACTGTTTCATTTTCAGGAAACAGGTCGATGCCGGTGCAAAAGCGAAAATCGTCATTGAGGAGAAAAACAGTATTCCCGTTTCCGCAGCCCACATCTGCCAGATGGAGGTCTTTCCCTGTGAATCCGGGAAATTGTTTCAGCAGCTTAATCCTGATCCGGACAAAAGAATCATTGAAATCGGCTGGCAGGCCTACATAATGTCCGTCTCTGAATCGTGTTTTATCAACCAGTGACATGGCTGGATGAAATCAGTTTTTCTTTGCCGGAACGACAGGCCCGAAAACTTCCCTGAAAAGGGCATAAAAGAGTAACAACCCGATAATGACGGAAAAGATGAGCGAAATATTTTCACCCGTATAGTATGACCTTGGTTCAAATTTGAAAACAATTTCATGTTCCCCTTCCGGAACAATCATGGCACGCAGGATATAATTCACCCTGAAATGGGGGACTTTTTTCCCGTCCAGATAGGCATTCCAGCCTTTATCGTAATAAACCTCTGAAAATACTGCCAGATGGGCTTTGTCGGACACTGTCAGGTATTTCAGTTCATGGGGTTTATATCCGTTGAAATTAATCACATCGTTTGAATCGGCAGGGTAAACGTGGGTTTTGAGCATATCCGCAAATCTTTTATCCACCACAGCGGTTTTTCTGAGATCGAAATGGTCGAGGGTGTCAATTTCTTCATCGGCATTGTTGACCAAAACGAAAGTGTCGGCAAACCAGCAATTGCCATATCTGCCGGCATTGGGAATGACTCCGCTGGCTTCATTGCTGACAATGTAATATTTGGTATTCATCATATTAAGGGTAGGAGTGAGCTGAAAATCAGGAAATCCTGACTGATTAAGGCTCTTGGCAAAGCGGTCTATTTCGTTGGTGAAATGCCGTTCAATCATTTCCTGATACCTTACCATCTTGGCACCATGGTAACCTCCGATGAGTTTGTGATAATAGGCTCTTGAACAATCAGCCCATGGATTGTTGGTGAGGTCGAGGACACGATAGTGCGGATCGGGGTCCTGAAGAACAGACATATCGGCAGGCGTAAGTTCCACAAAGGCTTTGTTGGCGCGGGGTTTTCTGACAAAGTCATCGCTGTTGAAATATCTTCTGTCAACTCCCCACATATCAACCAGCACGATAAGGGCTAAAATCCCATATACATGATTGGTTTTCAGTTTTTCTTTCAGCCAGAAAAAGAGGGTGGCAGCAGCAATCAGAACAAAGACAAAGGAGCGTAAAGCATCGGTTTTGAGGAGGCGGGCACGGTCTTCTCGAAGCACGTCCACAGGCCATCCGTTTTTCTGAAGGGTTTCATCAATGCTTGCCACAAAATCAAACAGTGCACCACCGAAAAGTGCGAAAAACAAAGTCAATCCTCCTACTCCGTAAAAGCTGTATTTCAATGCTTTAAGAAAATCTTCCCTTTTTGTTTTCCCATTTAAAAACTCAGTAACAGCCATGCCTGAAAGTATGGGAACCATCAGGCCTACCATGAGTAAAAAGGTCATGGGCACCCGGAATTTATTAAAGAGCGGAAAATAATCAAAAAAGAGGTTGTTTAAAGCCGGGAAATTTTCTCCCCATGCGAGCATCAGCGACAGTAATACTGAGCTGAAAATCCACCACTTATAACGATGTTTGACGACAAACATCCCAAGTACAAACAGAAAGATGACGATGGCTCCGATGTAAATAGGCCCGGCAGTGGTCTGAAGAGTACCCCAGTAAGTAGGAATTTGTTTGAGCTGTTGCCTTGACAGGCCATATTTTGCCATTTTGGAATTTTCCCCAAGTTTTTCTACAGAGGATCCTCCGGCAAAGTAAGGAATCAGCAAGGTAAAACTTTCCCTGACACCGTAACTCCAGCTAAAGGCATAGTCTTTTTCGAGCCCCTTGCCTGTATTGCTTTTAGAACTGAGTTCCGAGCCCCCGCGCATGGTATAATCCGTGTATTCACGGGTTACCCATAAGGCCGTAATATTTACCCCGACTGCCAGTATTAGGGCGATTGCCAACACACCGATTTGTTTTAAAAATGAAAGTAAAGCCTTGTTTTTAACAACATAAATCAGTTCGACAATCATCAGAATCATCAGCATCATGAAGGTATAATAGGTAATCTGGTAGTGGTTGGCCCTGATTTGGAGGGCAAGCGCCAGTGTGGTAACGACAAGACCCCAGAACAGCTTGTTTTTTAGGGTCAGAATAACACCTGCCAGAATCAGTGGGGCAAGGCCTACCGCAAGTGCTTTGGTCAGGTGACCCGCTTCGACATTGATAAAGTTATAAGACCCAAATGCAAAGGCAAGGGCAGTGATAAACGAAACGGGTACACTGCTACCCAGCACCAGCATCAAAATATAGAAGCAGATAAAATAGACAAAAATATAACTGAGCGGCTCAGGCAAATAAAGTCTGATGGTGTAAATCAGATAAGAGGCAATGTTTTTGGGATAAATAATCCAGATCATATAGTTGGGCATGCCTCCGAAAATGGCATTGGTCCAGAGAGGAAATTCTCCTGTTTTCTTGTAATAATCGTAAGTTTCTTTCTGCATGCTTTTCGCCATTACTATATCGTGCTGCCGCAGGGTTTTCCCTTCAAAAACAGGTGAAAAATAGATGGAAATGATGGCCAGAAATACCACAATGGCAATCAGATGAGGTAAAAGTTTTTTGAAATCAGCTTTATTCTTCATGATTATGTTTGAAAATGGTTAATAAAACATTTCTTTCAGGCTTGCGAAATTAAAGTTTTCATAAGGACAGTAAAAATGATTAATAGACACCGGGGAATTAACAAAGTAGGCAGTAGGCAGTTTTCAGCAGGCATGAAAAAACGCGGAATACAGAAAAATATAAATCGCAAATCCTAAATCCAAAATCGCAAATCGGAACGTAGAACATGTAACATAATCATCCTGTTAACAATATCACTTTGGTATCTGACTCACCCCCGGCCCCTCTCTTTCAAAAAGAGAGGGGAGCTAATGGCATTTTCGGATTTTAAGATTGTATCATAAAACAAAAAATCGACACACATCAAGTCCCGCAGGGACGATCTTATGGTAACACTAACAAAATTAAAGAGCCAAGTCCCGTAGGGACGGCCTGATAATTTTCGCCACCTTCAATTTCTCACTTCTGCAATAATGAATATCTTCAGACATAGCCGGTAATAACGCTGGCTGATACAAAATGACCATGCCTGTTACTTGTAGAGTACAGCAAGCAACCAGCAATTATTTAAAAGTAATCAGCAGGCATGAAAATTCCGCGACACTGAACGCATCACCCATCACCCATTACTCATCACTCATCACCCACCACCGGACTCTTTGCCATATCAACCGGCAGGACATAATTTTGCAGAAAATAAAAAATGATGAAAAAAGCTTTTTATACAATAGTATTGTTATTGCTGGCAGTTGCCTGTTCCAATTACGGGGAAAAACTTGAATTTAACAAGGGACAGCTTTATTATACGGAAAATGTGAGTAGTGAAGATGCACAGAAACTGGGTGAATATCTTGTAAAAGTTGGTTTTTTCGATGGGAATCCGAAAACCGTTCAGCTCGACAGGCGAAACGACACTTTTCTCTTTCGCATGGTGGTAAAAAAAGAAAAGCAGGACGACAGCAACAGTGTGGTTTTACTTAAGCTTTTTGCCATGAAAATATCGGGTGAAGTTTTCAACGGGAGCCCTGTAAATGCTTATATTTGTGATGACAGGTTGAAAACGGTCAGAGAAATTCGCTACGAGGGTTTTGGGAAAAGAATCAGGATTAAGAACGGGGATCTATATTATACGATGAATGTAGAGGAAGCCGAGGCTCAGAAACTTGCTGATTTCCTGCTTAAAAATCAGTTTTATGGAGACGAGGAAAAATCGGTTCTGATAGACAGAACAGACGGTATTTATCAGTTTAAAATGGTCGTAAAACCGGAATTTCTTGAAAATCCGGGATATGCAGTTCTTGCACAGGCATTTGGATTGAATTTATCGCAATTGGTTTTTGACAACCAGCCGGTTGAAATTCATTTTTGCGACAGCGAAATGAATACAATTAAAATACTAAAGTCGAATTGACTATTTGCTTTTCAGTATTTTAGCCATCGTTTTGCCAATGTCGGCAGGTGATTCCACAACGTGAATGCCACATTCGCTCATGATTTTCATTTTTGCGGCAGCGGTATCATCTTTTCCGCCAATGATAGCACCTGCATGACCCATCCTGCGGCCTTTGGGGGCTGTTTGTCCGGCAATAAAACCAACCACAGGTTTTGTTGCATTTTCTTTGATCCAGTAAGCAGCTTCGGTTTCCATGGTCCCGCCAATTTCACCTATCATGATGATTCCTTCAGTTTCAGGATCATTCATCAGCAGTTTTACGGCTTCGAGGGTAGAGGTTCCGATAATCGGATCACCACCAATACCTATACAGGTTGATTGACCCATCCCTTCCCGTGTAACCTGATTAACGGCTTCATAAGTAAGGGTACCACTTCTCGAAATAATGCCCACACTGCCTTTGCGGTGGATAAAGCCCGGCATGATACCTACTTTTGCCTCTTCCGGAGTGATGACGCCCGGACAGTTTGGCCCGATCAGCCGACAGTTTTTACCTTTCAGGTATTCGTTTACCGTGACCATATCTTTTACAGGAATGCCTTCCGTTATGGCAACAATCACCTCAATCCCGGCATCAGCAGCTTCCATAATGGCATCAGCTGCAAAAGGTGCTGGTACAAAAATCACTGAAACATTTGCCCCTGTTGATTTTACAGCTTGTTCAACCGTATCAAATACCGGCAGACCGAGGTGCTCGCTTCCGCCTTTGCCCGGAGTAACTCCCCCCACTACATTTGTTCCGTATTCTATCATTTGTGTGGCATGGAAGGTTCCTTCACTTCCTGTAAATCCCTGAACGATTACCCGGGAATTTTTGTTGACTAAAACACTCATTGTCGTTGATATTCGATTATTTGATTTTGTGCAAAGGTACTTATTCGGTAATTAATATGACATTTTTGTTTTTGAAAACAATTTCAGCATTTTACCTTTGCATGGATATTATTTATGGATTCAAAATCAGGCATTATTATCAAATCAACCGGTAGCTGGTATCATGTGATGGATAAAGAAGGACTGGTTTACAAATGTAAACTGAGAGGGAAATTCCGGCTGAAAAACCTGAAAGCAACTAATCCGCTTACTGTGGGCGATAGGGTAACATTTCACTGGGATGCTAAGCTGGCTTCAGGGGTAATTGATGAACTGGAAGAGCGGAAAAATTATATTGCCCGAAAATCTTCCAATCTCTCCCGTCAATATCACATCATTGCCGCTAACCTCGACCTTGTCCTGATTACGGCTTCAGTTGTCCGCCCGCAGGTTAGCCCCGGGTTTATTGACCGTTATCTGGTCATTGCAGAAGCCCATGAAATAAAACCTGTTATCATTTTCAACAAAACCGACCTTGCCTTAGAGGGAGAAGCGGCTGACAGGCTTCAGCGTCTGGCAGAGATTTACGGTTCCCTTGGTTATGAGATTTGGCAGGTCTCGGCTAAAACGGGTGAAAATCTTCAGGAACTAAAGTCAAGGATTCATGGGAAGGTTAGCCTGATATCCGGACAGTCGGGTGTCGGAAAAAGCACCCTTTTAAATAAATTCAATCCTTCACTGAATCTGAAAACATGGCAGATTTCTGATTTTACAGGAAAAGGTCAACATGTAACCACCTTTTACGAAATGCATCCGGTAGATGACGATACTTTTGTCATTGATTCTCCGGGTCTGAGGGAGCTTGGATTGTTCGAATTTGAACCTTTTGAAATCAGCCTGTTTTATCCTGAGATGAAGAAAGTATCAGGTGCTTGCCGGTTTAACACCTGTTTGCATCTGGCAGAGCCCGGCTGTGCTGTCAGACAGGCTTTTGAAAACAATGAAATTTATCCTGAGCGATACCAGAGTTATCTGAAAATTATTGAGGATTTCAAAGATGAAAAACC